>JAYSYB010000396.1:0-4524 GCA_043716775.1 Rubrivivax sp. | reverse complement strand
CACGATGTTCTCGGTGATGTCGTGTTCGCCGGCACTGATCCACATCTTGTTGCCGCGCAGCCTGAAGCGCGGACCCAGCGGGTCGGTTTCAGAGCCTTCACCATCGGGCACCGCCCGCGTGGCCACGTCGGACAGCGATGAACCGGCTTGCGGTTCACTCAGGCACATGGTGCCAAACCAGCGGCCGGCGAATTCGTTCTTGGCAAAGACCTCGCGCTGCAGCGGCGTGCCATGCGCCATCAGCAGGTTGGCGTTGCCGCTGGTAAGCATGGCGTAGCCGCCCAGCGACACACTGGCTTTGCTGAAGAAGGCGTTGGCCGCCATCTCGATGGCGCAGGGCAGTTGCATGCCGCCCAGTTCATAGTCCTGCGCCGCCGCCAGCATGCCGGATTCGACATAGGCCGCACAGGCGTCGTGCGTGGCTTGCGGAAGGTGCACCCGGGTGCCGTCGAAATGCGGCTCCTGCGTGTCGCACAGCCGGTTGAAGGGCGCGAACTTCTCGCGTGCGATGCGCTCGCAGGTGTCCAGCACCTGCGTGAAGGTCTCTGCAGAATGGTCGGCAAAGCGCGGGCGCGACAGCAGCGTGGTGACGCCCAGCCAGCCGTGCAGCAGAAAGTCCAGGGTCTGTCTCATGGCGTGCTCGTTGATTCCCTGATGCTTCTTCGTCAATCGCTCTTGACAAGGGCCATGGTGGCCGATGCCTTCATCACAAGCAGACGCTCGCCCGAGATTTCCGCAAACACTTCAGCCTCGACAAAGCTGAGTGTGCGGCCGGCCTTGATGACCACGGCCTCACACACCAGCCTTTCGCCCTTGCCGGGCCGCAACTGGCTGGTCTTGAGTTCGGCGGTGATGGCCCAGTGCGCGGCCGGCGCCAGCGTCTGCGCCGCCGCACCCATGCTGTGGTCGGCCATCGCAGCCATCACGCCGGCATGCACCTGGCCGGTGTGCTGCTGGTGGCGCACGGCGATGGCCAGCACGGTGCTGACGCGGCCTTGAGCCACGGACACCGGTTCGACGCCGAGGTCGACCATGAAAGGAGAGAGCCGGAAGAAGCCGCGCAGCGTGTCCAGGTCCATCGTCAACCCAATTTGAAATGCGACAGCGCAGCAGCGGCGATGGGGGCGCCCCATTCCTGCACGAAGTGCCCGCCTTCGGGCACTTCCAGTGGCGGCGGGCAGTTGCGGATGATCTGGTGCAACGCGTGCATCGCCGACGGCCCCAGCACCGGGTCTTGCATGCCGATGGCCATGAAGCTGTCGCCCTGCCAGCGGTCGCGCCAAAAGGCGGCGGCTTCGCGGCTGATGGCAGCACCCGGTGCATCCATACCGTCCGGCACCAGGTTCGGGAAGGCGCGCAACGCGGCCTTGTAACTCGCGTCCGGGAAAGGTGCGTCGTAGGCCGCCACTTCCGCATCGGTCATGCTCGGCTTGCCACGCCTGAAGAGTTTGCCCACCGCCATGTCGGGCTGGCTGTTGGAGTAGCTGCGCCACTTGCGGAAGCCTTCGGTGAGCTGACCCGTGCCCAGCCCTGTGTTCATGACCAGCAGGCGCGTGAACCGCTTGGGGCTGGCCATCGGCAAGGTCAGCCCGAACAGGCCGCCCCAGTCCTGGCAGACGAGCAGGATGTTCTTCAAGTCCAACCCGTCGACAAAATCCAGCAGCATGCTGCGGTGGAAGTCGAAGCTGTGCGCCGATTCGTCCACCGGCTTGTCGCTGCGGCCAAAGCCGATCAGGTCGGGTGCCACCACACGCAGGCCGGCGGCCGTGAAGACCGGGATCATGTGGCGGTACAGATAGCTCCAGCTCGGGTTTCCGTGCAGGCACAGCGCCGTGACGGGTGCATCGCGCGGGCCTTCGTCGATGAAGTGCACCCGCAGGGTGGCATGCTCGACATAACGCGGAAGATGGTTGAACCCGGGCAACCCCGAGAACCGCGTGTCGGGGGTGCGCAGGGCGTTCAAGGCAAGGCCATCAAAGCACTTCGAAGATGCCCGCAGCACCCATGCCGCCGCCGATGCACATCGTCACGCACACACGCTTGGCGCCGCGCCGCTTGCCTTCGATCAGCGCGTGCCCGGTAAGCCGCTGGCCGCTGACGCCGTAGGGGTGGCCAACAGCAATGGCGCCGCCGTTGACGTTGAGCCGGTCCATCGGGATGCCCAAGGTGTCGGCGCAGTACAGCACCTGCACGGCGAAGGCTTCGTTCAGTTCCCACAGGTCGATGTCAGCCACCGTCAGGCCCAGGCGCTTCAGCACCTAGGGCACCGCGAAGACGGGGCCGATGCCCATCTCATCGGGCTCGCATCCGGCGACGGCAAAGCCCAGGAAGCGGCCCAGGGGCTTGAGGCCCTTGCGCTCGGCCACCGTCTCGTTCATCACCACACAGGCGCCTCCGCCATCAGAAAACTGGCTCGCGTTGCCGGCACTGATCAAGCCGCCTGGCAGCGCCGAGCGCAGGTTGCAGATGCCTTCGTACGTGGTGCCGGCGCGGATGCCTTCATCGTTGGCGACGGTGACTTCCTTGCTGCGCAGGCCCATTACCGGGTCGGCCACACCCATGGTCACCGTGATGGCTGCGATCTCGTCCTTGAAGAGGCCCGCTTCCAGTGCGGCTGCAGCACGCTGCTGGCTGCCGGCGCCGTAGCGGTCCATCCGTTCGCGGCTGATCTTGTAGCGCTTGGCCACCTGCTCGGCGGTCTGCAGCATGTTCCAGTAGATCTCGGGCTTGTTCTTGACGAGCCAGGGGTCGGCCAACATGTGCGTGTTGGCTTCGTTCTGCACGCAGCTGATGCTTTCGACACCGCCGCCGATGTAGATGTCGCCCTCACCGGCAATGATGCGTTGCGCGGCCAGCGCGATGGTCTGCAGGCCGCTGCTGCAGAAGCGGTTGACGGTGACGCCACTCGTCGTGACGGGAAGGCCCGCGCGCAAGGCCACCTGGCGCGCGATGTTGCTGCCAGTGGCGCCTTCGGGCGTGGCGCAGCCCATGATGACGTCGTCCACTTCGGCGGCGTCGATGCCCGCCCTTTCGACGGCGGCTTTCACGGCGTGGCCGCCCAGCGTGGCACCGTGGGTCATGTTGAAGGCGCCCTTCCAGCTCTTGCAGAGTGGCGTGCGGGCGGTAGAGACGATGACGGCTTGGGTCATGATGTGTGTTCCTTCAACGGGCTCAAGTAAACCGAATTAGGTGAAAGACCGGCCTTCGGCCGCCAGCTTGGCCAAAAGGGGCGCGGGCTGCCAGAACGAAGCGTCGTCATGCGGGTTGGCGGCAAACTTCTTCATCGTCTGCACGACGTTGAAGAGACCCTGACTGTCGGCGTAACACATGGGCCCACCACGGAAGAGCGGGAAGCCGTAGCCGGTGAGGTAGACCATGTCGATGTCACTGGCCTTGCTGGCAATACCTTCTTCCAGAATCTTGGCCGCTTCATTCACCAGCGAATAGACCAGACGGTGCACGATCTCTTCGTCGCTGACCTTGCGCGGCTTGATGCCCAGATCGACGCTGTGTTTGGCGATCATCTCTTCCACCAACTTTGACGGTATGGCGTCGCGCTTGCCCGCCTGGTAGTCGTACCAGCCTGCACCGGTCTTCTGGCCAAAACGGCCCAGTTCGCACAGCAGGTCTGCCGTCTTGCTGTAGCGCATGCCGGGCTTTTCCTGCGTGCGGCGTTTGCGGATGGCCCAGCCAATGTCGTTGCCGGCCAGGTCACCCATGCGGAAGGGGCCCATCGCGAAGCCGAACTTCTCAGCCGCCTTGTCCACCTGTGACGGCGTGCAGCCTTCTTCCAGCAGGAAGCCGGCCTGGCGGCTGTACTGTTCAATCATGCGGTTGCCAATGAAGCCGTCGCAGACGCCCGACACCACGCTGGTCTTCTTGATCTTCTTACCCAGCGCCATCACCGTGGCCAGCACGTCCTTGGCAGTCTTCTCGCCCCGCACCACCTCCAGCAGCTTCATGACGTTGGCGGGACTGAAGAAGTGGGTGCCGATCACGTCCTGCGGACGTTTGGTGAAGCTGGCAATTTGGTTCAAGTCCAGCGTGCTGGTGTTGCTGGCCAGAATGGCGCCCGGCTTCATGACTTCGTCCAGCGTCTTGAAGACCTTTTCCTTCACGCCCATCTCTTCAAACACCGCTTCAATGACCATGTCGGCCTGCGCGATGTCGGCGTAGTTCAGCGTGGTGGTGAGCAGCGCCATGCGGGCATTCAACTTTTCAAGCGTCAGCTTGCCGCGCTTGACCTGGCTGTCGTAGTTCTTGCGGATGGTGGCCACGCCACGGTCCAGCGCGTCCTGCTTCATTTCCAGCATGACGACGGGGATGCCGGCGTTGAGAAAGTTCATGCTGATGCCCCCGCCCATGGTGCCGGCGCCGATGACGGCCAACTGCTTGATGGCGCGTTGGGGCGTGTCTTCAGGCACGTCGGGGATCTTGGCAGAGGCGCGTTCACCAAAGAAGGCATGGCGCAGCGCCTTGCATTCGGGCGTGAGCATCAGTGCCAGGAAGATGTCGCGTTCGACG
>JAYSYB010000395.1:0-4596 GCA_043716775.1 Rubrivivax sp. | reverse complement strand
CACGCCGAGGACATGGCCGCGCAAGCGCAGTCAATCGCACTCTTCAATGCCCTGGCCGCCGAACATCCGGGCGCTGAAGATGCCCGCGTCTGGGCCGTCAAGCACCACAACGTCGTGCTGCGCTTCGGCCGCTACCCGCACCGAAACGCCTTGTTGGGGCGGGCCTCCACGGCGGAAGAAGACGCTTTCTTGCGGGAGCCCGGCTCGTCGGTCTAGAGACTGGCCCGTAGTCCGATGATTCTGCGCGCTGGAATGTGAGCACAAGCTTGCATGAACTGCACGGCTGGAGTGTGATTTGCCTGACGCACTTGGCTGGCGACCGGCGCCACCCCTTCGAAACTCGATGCAAGTGTAGAAGTTAGTCCACACTATCGACAGAACGCCGCAAAAAAAGGGAATCGCGTCGACAGTGACCATCTTGCGCGTGGTGCAGGTGTCGGCACTCGGTGCCGCCACCGGCACGTCGCCCAATCGCGGCAAGCGCGCGGCCGACAAGGCCTCGTTGGCGCTGCCGCTGCAGGCCACAGTGCGCGCTGCTGCCGCAGGACTCTGGCGCTGGCGATGCTGGCACGCTGCGGTTTGGAAGGCCGCGCCGGTTTGGGTCCGTTGTTGCTGTCAAGCGCCCTCAATTCGGGCCTCGGCTTGGCGATGCTTGTGCGGCCACCAGCGGCGGGCCGATGCCGCGACGGGTAATCTCGATGACCTCGCCGGCAACGACGCGATCAACAAGTTCGGACAAACGATTCTTGGCGTCAGAAAGCGCAACGGCGGACATGGCCGCTTCCGGAGTGGAAAGGCTTGCAACACAGCCAGCTAGCCAGAAGCAGTCAAGCCGCGCCTACAGCACCGCCGGTTGCAGGTAACGAATGGTGCCGGTCGTCGCATCCATCTCCACTTCCAGCCCCACCGGCAGCGTGAACTTGCGCTTGATGTGGCCGAACTGCGCGCCGCGATACACCGGCACGTTCAGCGGCAAGAAGTAATCGTCGAACACTTCGTCCAGCGTCAGCGTGCCATAGCCGTCGCCGGGTTCGCACTTGGTGAAGGCGCCCAGCACCACACCGGCCACGCGCTGCAGCACGCCGCTCAACATCAGCGTGCTGAGCATGCGGTCCACGCGGTAGATGTATTCGTTGATGTCTTCCAGGAACAGGATCGCGCCGTCAAAGGCCGGCCAGTACGGCGAGCCGGCCATGCTGGTCAGCACCGCCAGGTTGCCCCCCAGCAACGGCCCGCGCGCGGTGCCGCCGCGCAGCGTGGTGATGCGGCCGGACTTGCTGACAATGTGGTCGTCCTTGTCCTGTGGGTTGGCCAGCAGCAGGGCGCGCGCGTCCACCACCGTGCCACGCCAGTGGTCGATGCTGAAGCTGTTCCATTCGGACGCCGCCACGGGGCAGTGGAAGGTGACGAGGCCGGTCTTCGCGTGAACGGCGTTGAGCAGCGCGGTGATGTCGGAAAAACCGCCCAGGAATTTGGGCGTGCGCGCTATTGACCCGTAGTCCAGCAGCGGCAGGATGCGGTTGCCGCCCGAGCCGCCGGTCATTGCCAAGATGCCGTGCACCGATGCGTCGGCAAACATCGCGTTCACATCGCCCGCACGCTGCACGTCGGTGCCTGCAAACTGGCCGTGGCGCGCGCGCAGGTTGGTCGCTTCGCGCACCTTGAAGCCCATCGCCTGCAGCGATTCGGTGGCGATGGCGTAGGGCTCGCGTTCATGGATGGCGCCCGATGGGTTGATCAGCGCAATGGTGTCGCCCGGCTGCAGGCGGCGCGGGCGGACGGGGTTGGGAAGGGCCGGGGGGCGGGATTGCGCCAGCGCTGGAGCGGTGGCACCCGCAACGGCCCCAGCGGCGAGGAATGAACGTCGGGTGGTGGTCATTGCAGCCTTGCTCAATAAATGCGCGGCAGCACCCGCCGCACGTGATCACGGTCGCCATGGTCGAAGTGCCACCACTCGTTGGGAATGCCGGCATAACCGCCGTGCTGCATGGCAGCCAGCAAGCAGTCACGGTCTGCCACTTGGGCGGGCTTCAGCACGCCGCTGGCCAGGTGCGCTGCGTGCAACGCGGGGTGCGATGCCAGCGTCATTTCGTCGAAACCGCTGCCCATGTCGGCCTCGGTGCCGTCGGGAAGCAGGAGCGTCACATCCACTGCCATGCCGTAGCTGTGGACGGAGCCGCGTTCGGGGTTGGCAAAGTATTCCTGCGCCGGTGTGCCGGCCACATCGACCCAGATCGCTTCCTGCACGCGCTGCGGGCGCAGCGCATCCAGCACCAGCAGCCGCCAGCCTGGGCGGTGTGTGCGCAGCAAAGCGGCAGCGGCTTCCAGGCCTTCTGCGGCTTCACGGCGCAGCCAGGCGCAGTCGAGCCTGCCGTAGAGGCTGCGGCCGGCGAAGTTGTTGCTGCCGGCATAGCGCAGGTCAAAGGGCACGCCGCGCAGGGTGCTCAGGTGGCGGAAGGCCGGGTCGACTGAGATGTCCTCGACGCGCTTCATGGTCGCCGCTTCACCGCCGCACCACGCCTTCAAAGTCCACGCTGCCGTTGGGCGACATGACAAAGCCCTGCACGTCCTTGCGCAGCGGGATGTAAATGCTGGCGTGCGCCATCGGCATCCACGGCCTTTCGCGCTTGAAGATCTCTTGGGCCTTTTCAAACATCAGCAGCCGTTTGGTTTCATCGGTTTCGGCGCGTGCGCCGTCCACCAACGCGTCGAAATCGGGGTTGCAGAACTTGATGCCGCCGCGGCTGGCCGGGCAGGTGAGGTTGGGCGTCAGGAATTCGTCGGCGGCAGCGATGTCGCTGCTCCAGCCGCTCATGTAGACGTGGTGCTCGCCGGCATTGGCGCGCTTCAGGTATTCGCCCCACTCGTAGGTGACGATGCGCGCCTTGACGCCCACGCGCGCCCAGTCCGCCTGGATCATCTGCGCCATCAGTTGGCCGTTAGGGTTGGTGGGCCGGCTGATGGGCAATGCCCAGAGGTCGATCTCGAAGCCGTTCGCAAAGCCCGCCGCCGCCAGCAGTTTTTTGGCACGCGCGGGGTCGTATTCGTTCTTCAGCGTCGTGTTGAAACCCGGCACGGTGGGCGGAAAGGCGCTCACCGCCTGCAGCGCGTCACCGCGTGGAAACAGCACCTTGAAGAGCGCGTTGCGGTCAATGGCGATGTCCAGCGCCTCGCGCACGTCGCGCTGGTTGACGGGCGGCTTCTTCAGGTTGAAGGACAGGTAGCTGATGTTCAGCCCCAGGATCTTCAGGATGCGGACCTGCGGGTGGCCGCTGAGCGCGCTGATGTCCACGTCGCGAATGGGTGACGCCACATGGCATTCACCGCGCGCCAGCTTCTGCACGCGCACGCTGGGCTCGCGGCTGATGGCGTACACCAGCGCCGGCGTGGCCTGCATGCCGCGCCAGTGGTCGGGGTGTGGCTGCAGGCGCAGCACATCGTCCTTGCGGTAACTCTTGAAGCGGTACGGCCCCGTGCCGACAGGCTGGTTGTTGATGGCGCTGGCGCGGCCCTGCGCCAGCAGCTGCGCGGCGTATTCCGCCGAATGCACGGCGGCAAAACTGCCGGCAAAGTAGCTCAGGAAGTTGACGTTGGGCTTGTGCAGGCGGAAGCGCACTTCATGATCAGACACGCGGTCGATGCCGGCAATCATCTGCGCCAGGCCCAGGCTTTGCGGATAGACGAAGGTGGCGGGGAATGCCACATTGAAGGGCAGCTTCGGGTCGATCAGGCGCGTGAAGCTGAACATCACGTCGTCGGCATTCAAGTCCCGCGTGGGCTTGAAGTACGGCGTGGTGTGGAACTTCACGCTCCGGCGCAGCGTGAAGCTGAAGGTCTTGGCGTCCTTCGAGAAGGCCCACGCGGTGGCCAGTTCGGGCACCAGCTCGGTGCCGCCGCGCTGGTAGCGCAGCAAGCCCTGGAACAGCTGTGTCGTGACGTTGCTGGTGCTGCTGCTGTCCCACAGCGCGGGATCGAAACCCTCGGGGCTGGCGTCGGCGCAGTACACAAGCACCTTGCCGGGCGGAGTGGGCTGCGATGCGGCTGAAACCTGGGCACCCGCCGCACCCGCCGCACCCGCCAGGGCCAGCAACGTGGTCGTCATTGAAATCAGGCAGACCTGCACGCGGCGGATCATAGCGGCCGGGTTTGCACGGCCGCACCCGCTGGGTGCATCAACCCGATCGCCGATGCCGTTCCGGAAACGCCCCGCTACTGTGCACCCATGACTGACCCCGCACGGCCGCCCGCCAGCCTTCTGCCCCAAGCGCAGCTGGCGTCGGCCCTGCTGCGGCTGGCCGACGCGCTGGCTTGGCCGCTGATGCTGATGGACGCGCACGGCGCGCTGCGCCACGCCAACCTGGCGGCCCGCCAATCCCTGGCCGACCGTCAGCCGCTGCGCCTGCTGGCGCGTCGGCTGCTGTCGCCCGCAGCCGAGCCCCTGCAGGCGGCTTTTGGGGCGGCGCTGCAGGCCGCATCCGGTGGCCGGCCGCAGGTGCTGGCGTGGCCGACGCCGGCCGGTGAGATCCAGGGCCACCTGCACCGGCTGCCACAGGCCGAAGGCACCGAGACGCTCTTGATGCTGGTGCTGGCCGTCAA
>JAYSYB010000394.1:0-4601 GCA_043716775.1 Rubrivivax sp. | reverse complement strand
CGGAAAGTGGCGCCTGTCATCGGGATCAGGAAGCATTCAACGCTATGGGTGAGCGTCGCCGATCCGAAGGGACTTGCCGCTGCAATAGGCAAGTAGCCACGGCAGTTCAGTTCCACTATGCCGCACCGCCATTAAAAAGTTTCCCAATTTTCATCCCCGCCTGATGCTGCACCAACTGGGATCTTGGGAGCGGCAAGTCGCGCAGCGGTCTGCTTGGGGGTTTTGGCTGCGGCACGGCTGATCAAAATTCTTGCCTCGGTTTTGGCGGCTACCGCAGTCGCCTCATACGCAGCGCGGCGGGGGGTAGATGCATGGGTGACGTTGTGGTCCAGTTTAAACACGGCCACCGTCTGCACCAGCTCCTGCGCCTGGGATCTCAGACTGGAAGCTGCTGCGGCCATTTCTTCCACCAGTGCCGCGTTTTGCTGCGTCACGGTGTCCAGGTCCCGCACGGCTTTGGCGGTCTGCGCCACGCCCAGCGTCTGTTCATGCGCGCCCACCACCACCTCGGCCAGCAATTCGCGCACGCGCTGCGAACTGCCAACGATGTCGCCAATCGTGCTGCCGGCCCGCTGGACCACACGCATGCCACCTTCCACCTGTTCGACGCTGCCAGTGATGAGGGACTTGATCTCGCGCGCCGCAGCGGAAGACCGCTGCGCCAGCGCCCGCACTTCAGATGCCACGACCGCAAAGCCGCGGCCCTGTTCACCGGCCCGCGCCGCCTCCACGGCCGCATTCAGGGCCAGGATGTTGGTCTGGAAGGCGATGCCGTCGATGGTGCCGATGATGTCGCCGATGCGGCTGGATGAAGTGTTGATGGCCTGCATGGTGCTGACCACCTCGCCAATGATCTGGCCCCCACGTTCAGCGGTCTTGGCGTTGCTGGTGGCCAGGCGCATGGCCTCGACCAGCTTGGATTCGCTGTGGCGCACGGTGGAAGCGATCTGTTCCATCGCCGACGCGGTTTGTTCCAGATGGGCTGCCGACTGTTCGGTGCGCGCACTCAGGTCGTTGGCGCCGCTGGCAATGTCGCTGCTGGCATCGACGATGCGGTTGGACGCCCCGCGTACCTGCGACACGATGCGCCGAAGCGAGGTCTGCATCTGCACCAGCGTGCCCATCAGGTGCGACATTTCGTCAGCACCCCACACGCGCGGCGATGTCGTGAGGTCACCGCCGCGCATGGCGTCGATGTGAAAGGCCACTTCCTTCAACCCGCCGGCCAGGACCTTCTGGAAAGCCACAAACAGGTACAGGGCTGCGGCCAGGCCAAGGGCCAGCACGGCAGCCGCAAGGTCGCGGCTGGAGGCCAAGGCGTCGATACGGGTCACCAGCAGCGCATCCAGCCGGTCCAGGGCTTGCCCTTGCAGCTTGAGCATCGCGTCGATGGCGCCATTGGCCAGCAGCAGATGGGCGGCGGCGTCGCCCTGCACGCCCTCCGCGCGCAGCACATTGGCATCCACCTGGGCCACCCACATGCGCAGCGGCGCCTTGATCCCGTCGGCGTTGACGCTGGCGCGCAGCGCGGGGTTGTGGGCACCTGCCCTCACCAAGCTGGCTTCCACCGCCGACTGGTTGCGGCTGAGCAGGGTCAGGTGCTCGACCACGCGGCGCACTTGCACCGGTGTTTGCTGCAACTTCGCCGATGCCGTCAGCAGCATGGTGTCGCCCAGCCCGCGAAGCTGCGACGCGCTTTCCACCATCACGGGCAGCCGGATCACGGCAGCGTCCATCAGGAAGTGGCTGTCGATGTCGGGGTCAAGCCGCAGGTTGGAGCCGTCTGCGGCCTGGCCGAGCAGGTCCAGCAGGGCCTTGATCTGCGCGCTGAAAGCGGCAAAGGTGGCGTCGCCATTACCGCCTGCGCGCACCGCAGCGGCGGCCTTGCCGACGTCCACAAATGCCGCATGGCTCTGGGTGGTGCCCAGGTCGGGGCCATGCAGTTTTTCAACCGCCGCCAGCCTGAGCAGTTGCGCTGCCACCGCGTCACGCGCTTCGGCCATGCCGGGTGTTGCGCCACCTGGTGTGGCCGCTTGCATGGCCAGTTGCCGTTCGCGCTGCAGCAGCGCCAGCAGCGGCACGATTTCCCGGACGTAGACCAAGCCGACCCGCTCTTTGGCAGAAAACCCGATCTGCGCGGCATGGTTGCTGAAGAAGTTGCCGGCCAGCAGCGTCATCGGCAGCAGGAAGGTCAGCGCGATCGTGACAGCCTTGGCCCGCAAACCCATGGCGCGGAACAGGCGCACTCCGGGCGCCCAGATGCCGTGGTAGCGGAAGAAGTCGCGCAGCCGCCAGGGGCCACACTCAGCCGCGGCAGGCTTGGCACTGCCGCGCTCGCCTTGAAACGCAGGGGGGCGGGCAAGCGCAAGCGACGTGCCGGCAGACAAATCCATGGTGAACTCCGCAACAACACGGGCCGCAGGACGCAGACGGTGTCAGGCTATGTCGGCAGCAGCGTCGGAACTCTTGAGTCAAATGCGCGGGGCGATGCGGGCGATCGGAAACTTGTGCTCAGCCTGGCGGGTCTGCAGCGGGCTCGGCCGATTCCAAAGCACGCGCCGACAACCGTGCGCAGGCGGCAGCGACCAGCGCACTCAGTGCCGCCGCCCAGAAGACAGTGGCAAAGCCGAGGTGCGAAATGATCCAGCCACCACCGACGCCCCCCAGCACCCCCGACAGGCCGTAGCCCAGCATGGTGTACAGCGCCTGCCCTCGGCCCCGCAGCCGGCCCGGAAACAGCCGGTGCACCAGCGCGATGCAGGCCGCGTGGTGGGCCGCAAACGTCACCGCGTGCGTCATCTGCGCCAACACCAGCACAGGGGCCACGCTGCCGCCGCTGGCAGTGGCGACAAAGCGCAGCGCCGTCACACCCGCGGCCACTTCCAGCCAGCGGTGCGGCGTGAGCATTGGAAACCAGCGCCCCTGGGTCCAGAAGAAGGCGATCTCCACCGCCACGCTCACCGCCCACAGCGCGCCAACCGCTGTTTTGCCGTAACCCAGCTCCACGAGGTAGAGCGAGAAGAAGGCATACAAGCTGGTGTGAGCGAGCACGGTGAAGAAGATCGAGGCGAAGAACCACGCCACTTCAGGGCGCCGCAAGCGCGGCAGCACGGGTGGCGCGGCTTCTTCGTGCACCGCGTCGGCTTGGGTGGCGGGCAGCCGCCATGCGGTCAACAAAAGGCCTGCATTCATGACGGCCACAAAGGCCGGGAAGATGCCAATGCCGGCCCATTCAAGCAAGGCGCCAAACGCCGTCACCGAGACAATGAAGCCCACCGACCCCCACACCCGCACGCGGCCATAACGTTGGGGGTCAATGCCGTCCTTGGTTTGCAGCGCCTGCGCCAGCAGCGCTTCATACAGCGGCACGACGCCGCTGTTGGCCAGGAACAGCAGCGACGTCACCAGCGCCACCGGCACAGCAGCACGCACGCCCAGCAGGCCCAGGGCCGACAGCAGTGCGCCCAGCGCCGCCAGGCGGATCAATTCACTGCGGCGGCCGCTGTGGTCACCAGCCCAGCTCCAGCCGTAGGGCGCGAAGACGCGGGTCCAGCTTTGCAGCGAAGCGATCGAACCAATGACGAGCGTGGAATATCCCAGGCTCTGAAACCACAGTGGCGCGTAAGGGTTGAAAAGGCCGACGGCGGCGAAATAGGTGCAGGTCAGCGCGCCGTAGCGCCCAAGTCCTGAGGCGGGCGCCGGGGCGGGCGCTGGAGCGGGAGTGGCGTCGGGCGCGGCAGCCGTCATCCAGCGTCTGAAGCCGGCGCGGCGCCTGCAATGGCGGGCAGCGCCAGGCTCACGTCACCACACTGCGCGCGGTGGCGCAGCGCGTGGTCCATCAGCACCAGCGCCAGCATGGCTTCGGCAATCGGCGTGGCGCGGATGCCCACGCAGGGGTCGTGCCGGCCCAGCGTTTCCACCACCGTCGGCGCGCCCGCGCGGTCGATGCTGGGCCTGGGCGTGCGGATCGAACTGGTGGGTTTGATGGCGATGCGCACCACCAGGTCCTGCCCGGTGCTGATGCCGCCGAGCACACCGCCGCTGTGGTTGCTGGCAAAACCGGCCGGCGTGAGCGCGTCGCCATGTTCGCTGCCGCGCTGCGCCACGACGCCGAAACCGCTGCCGATCTCGACGCCCTTGACGGCGTTGATGCCCATCATGGCGTAGGCGATGTCGGCGTCGAGCTTGTCGAAGAGCGGGTCGCCCAGGCCCACCGGCACGCTGCGCGCGCGCACCTCGATGCGCGCGCCGCAGCTGTCGCCGCACCTGCGCAGCGCGTCCATGTGGGCTTCCAGCTGTGCCACCATTCCGGCGTTAGGCGCAAAAAACGGGTTCAGCGAAATCTGCGCTTCATCAAGGAAGGGGATCTCGATGTCCCCCAGCGCACTCATCCAGCCGATGAAAGTGGTGCCATGTTTTTGCAGCAGCCACTTCTTGGCGACAGCACCAGCGGCCACCATCGGCGCCGTCAGCCGCGCTGACGCACGGCCCCCACCGCGTGGGTCGCGCAGGCCGTACTTGCGCCAGTAGCTGTAGTCGGCGTGGCCGGGCCTGAAGGTGTCGAGGATGTTGCCGTAGTCCTTGCTGCGCTGGTCGGTGTT
>JAYSYB010000393.1:0-4605 GCA_043716775.1 Rubrivivax sp. | reverse complement strand
GCGCAATTTCGAACGTGACGCGCAGGGGCGCCTGGGCAGTCAGGTGATGTTCGCTGCCTACAATCCCGCCGCCGTGTAAACGCCGCCACCGAGATCTCATCATGCCCGTCAACCTTGAAGCCCCCGACCCCACCACCCTGTTGCCGGTGCCAGGTGTGCGCATCGGTGTGGCGATGGCTGGGGTGCGCAAACCCAACCGGCGCGACCTCGTGGTGTTTGAACTGGCCGCCGGCAGCGCAGTGGCGGGTGTGTTCACGAACAACCGTTTTTGCGCCGCACCCGTGCAGCTGTGCCAGCAGCGTTTGGCTGCGGGTGCCGAGATACGGGCCTTCCTGGTCAACACCGGCAACGCCAACGCCGGCACCGGTGCCGACGGCCTGGAGCGGGCGCGCCGCTGTTGCGCAGCACTGGCCCCACTGATGGACCTGCTGCCGCACCAGGTGCTGCCATTTTCCACGGGCGTGATCATGGAAACGCTGCCGGTGGAACGCATCGAAGCCGGGTTGCCGGCGGCGTTGGCGGCGTTGCAGCCCGCAGGCTGGGGCGACGCTGCAATCGCCATCATGACCACTGACACGCTGGCAAAGGCCGCGTGCCGCCAGGTGCAGATCGGCGGCCGCACGGTCACGGTCACGGGCATCAGCAAGGGCGCCGGCATGATCCGGCCGAACATGGCGACGATGCTGGGTTTCATCGCTACCGATGCGGTGATTGATCGGGAACTGCTGCAGGCGCTGCTGCGCGATGCAGCCGATCTGAGCTTCAACCGCATCACCATCGACGGTGACACGTCCACCAACGACTCATTCATGCTTGTGGCAACCCAGCAGTCGGGCCACGTGGCCATCACTTCGCTGGGGTCACCCGAATGCCTTGTGCTGCGTGACGCCGTGGTGGCCGTGGCGCAGCAATTGGCGCAGGCCATCGTGCGTGACGGCGAAGGCGCCACCAAGTTCATCACCGTGCAGGTGCAGGGCGGCCGTGACGAGGCTGAGTGCCGGTTGGTGGCCTACGCAATTGCGCATTCACCGCTGGTAAAAACCGCCTTCTTCGCCAGCGACCCCAACCTCGGCCGCATCCTGGCCGCGGTTGGCTATGCCGGCATCGGCGACCTCGACCAGAACCTGATCGACCTGCACCTGGACGATGTGCACGTGGTCGCGCAGGGAGGGCGCCACCCGGCGTATCGGGAAGAAGAAGGTCAGCGGGTCCTAAAACAGAGCGAGATCACGGTGCGTGTGCACCTGCACCGTGGCGCGGCTGAAGCCACGGTATGGACGTGCGACCTTTCACTCGACTACGTGCGCATCAACGCCGACTACCGCTCCTGACTTGCCAGGGCGAGTGGGTCGAACATTGCCATGCAACGCACGGCCCGGACATAGAAAAGGCCATGCAGTGCACGGCCCGGACATAAAAAAAGGCCGTGCAGTGCACGGCCTTTTTGCTTGCACCGCTACCCGTCCTCGCGGACCGGTAGCGGTGCGGGCTTCAGTTGACGGTCACGACGCTGGCCTCCCGGCCCGGCAAGCCGTCACGCCACATCAGCAGCAAGCCGGACTGCGACGGCGAAGCTGCCGCGCCGCCAACCGGCGCCGTGATGCCAAGCGGTGCCGACACGCCCACCGGTACACCAAAACCGGTCGAGGCGGCGCTGAACTTCGGCGCCGACAGCTGGTAGGTCATGGTGCCGATGGTGTCGGTGACGAGGCCCGTGAAGTAATTGTCCACGCCCACAACGCGGAAGTTGAACGGCGACGCCGGGTTGATCACCGTCTGCAAGATGCCGGCATAGGTCGGCCGCACCGGGACCGTGAGGGTCCAGTTGCTGCTGTTCAGGTCGGCCGCGGTAAAGAAGAACGCGCTGGACGGGCAGTTGGTCGCAGGCACGCAGCCGGTGAGTTTCTGCAGGAATGCCAGGTTCTGGTTGCCGGTGGAGCGCGACGCGGTGATCTGCCAGTCGTCGATGCCGTCGCGGTTGGTGTCGATCAGCACACGCACCGTCAGGCTCATGTTCGGCGCGCTGGTCGCATCAAAACGTGAGACAGCGAACTGCGCACCCGTGTTGGTGCCAGCGCCAGTGTTGACGCCGCGCACGCCCACCGAACGCAGGTCGATGACCTGGAACGAGTCGCCTGGGCCAGGCAGCGTGGCATACGGCAACTGCGGGCTGACGCCGGTGAGCGAGAACACGTCGACGTTGGCCGTTGTGGCGCCAGCCAGGTTGCTTACCGTCATGGCACCCGTGCCGCCTGCCAGTGTGACGCTGGCACTTGCTGCGCCCTGGTGCGAACGGCGCGGCATCACATGCCATGGCAGGCGCACGGTTTCGCTGCCGTCGTTCAGGCTCAGGTAGCCGTCGTATTCGACCCCGGCCAGCAATTCTCCGTTGGCGCCGTTGTTGCCACCGTTCACGCCGGTGGCTTCCCACACCGGCAGTCCGGCCGGGTTGATGCTCATCTGCAGCGTGAACGCAGTCGACGAGTTGGCCGGCACGCTCACGGTCGCGGGTGCGGTCAGTGTGACACCGCCGCTGGAGGCGTCATTGGCGTAGCGGAACGACGAGCTGATGGTGTAGGTCTTGGCCACCGCACTGTAGTTGCGCACCACCACACGCTTGCGCAGCGCGCGCGCGCTGGAGGTCGGTTGATAGCCGAAGGACAGCGACGTGGCGCCCGGGTTGGCGGCGTCCCACATCACGGTGCTGTTGTCGATGGCGCCCACCACGCGCAGCTCACCCGCGCCAATGCGCGTGATCGGCGCCAGCACGCCAGGGATGCGAGCCGGGTTGGTGGTGATGTTGTTGTCGGCCGCGCCCATCAGGCGCGCCTTCACTTCATGGGGATGCAGCGTGGGGAAGGCCTGCAGCACCAGAGCCACCGCACCCGACACCACCGGGGCCGCGCCCGACGTGCCACCAAAGATGGTGTTGCGGTTGCCCGTGCCGACCTCTGCGCTCAGCGACGCACCGGGCGCGCCAATGTCGGGCTTGATGAATGAGTAACCCGCGTTCGGCCCGCGCGACGAGGTGCTGGCCATGCTGCCGGTCAGGCTGATTCGCCCGCTGAAGCTTATGGTTGCATTGACGGCGCCCGCCGCAACGGCCGTGCGCAGCGCATTGCCGGCCGCCTGGGTGATGACGAGCGTGGTGTTGTAGACCGTGCCACCGCCGCCGAAGCTGAATGCCGGCGGGTCCGCCGCCGCGACGTTGTCTGAAATCACAATGCCGACTGCGCCCGCGTTGGTGGCGTTGGCGGTCTTGATGCTCACGGCGCAGCCGCCGCGGCTGATGAGCGCGATCTTGCTGGCGAAGAAGCCGGCGGCGTAAGCCGCGCAACCACCGCTTGCGAGGTTGCCGTCCGAGGCCAGCGCGCCACTGATGTCGGCCACCAGCGGGTTCGACCAGGTCTGCAGCGAGGTGTTGCCGTTGATGCCGCCTGGCGTGGTGATGAGCGGGTACGCAAACAGGCCCGTGACCTGGGTCTGCGCCACCGTGATGGCTTCAGGCGCCGACGACGGCGAGCCGTTGATGTAGGGCACGTCGCCGCCGTTGCCGGCCGATGCCGAAACGACGGTGCCGAAGCGCACCACGTTCTGCGTCGACGCTGAGCTGGCGTTCTCGCGCTGGCCGAAGTTGGCGCCCAGCGACATGTTGACCACGTCGACGGCGTCGCTCAGGTCGCCGTCCTGGTTGGGGTCGAGCGAGTAGTCCAGCGCCTGCAGGATGGCCAGGCCCGAGCAGCTGGGGGACACCGCGCTGCACACCTTCACGGCGTACAACTGCGCGCCCGGTGCCATGCCCATCCACACGCCGTCGGCACTGCGGCCGGCGGTGATGTCGGCGACGTGGGTGCCGTGGCCGCCGCAGTCGATCGGGTTCGGATCGGGCTGCAAGGCGGTGTTGGGCCAGCTTTCGCCCACGAAGTCAAAGCCACCGACGACCTTGCTGGTGAAGGTAGGCGCGCTGATGTTGGCGGCCGTCGGGCCGCAGGCCGCCGCGCCATAAGCCGCCTGGTAGGCGGCCACGGTACCGGGGCCGCCCATGTTGTAGTGCGTGAAGTCGATGCCGGAGTCGAGGATGGCGATGCGCACGCCAGTGCCGTCGATCGACGGGTTGCGGCTGCGCACGGTGTTGGCGCCGACGTAGGCAGTGGTGGTGGGCAGTGCGATCTGGGCGTCTTCGACAATCATCACGCCCTGGACCGCGCTGACGCGCGACAGCGCGCCCAGCTGGCTGGCGTCAATGGCCATCAGCACGCCGTTGCTGGCGTGCGTGAGCTGGCCGACGAGCGTGGCGCCCAGGGCCTGTGCCCCGCTGACGACGGAGGCCTGCTTGGCCTTCAGGTCCTGCACGTAGGCGCGCTGCTGTTCAGCCGTCCACGGTACCGACTTGCGTGCCGCGCCAGGCGCACGGGCCTTGGTGAGTGCCACCGCCAGCGGCGCGTCGGACAGGTAGGCGATGACGTTGACACGTTGGCCCGGCGCCGCGGCCACAGCCGCGAGCGCGGCGTCGGCCGGTGCGGCCGCAGGCACGCTGTCGGGCAAGGCGGTGAACTGGGCGTGGGCCGAGAAGCACAGGGCACACAGGGTGGCAGTCGCAGCGGC
>JAYSYB010000392.1:0-4627 GCA_043716775.1 Rubrivivax sp. | reverse complement strand
GGGCCGGCCCTGCCCCACCGAGCGAGTGTTCGTGCTGCCGCCGGGCAGCCAGATCGGGCCGATCTCGCCTGAACAGCGCAAGGCCTTGATCGCTGGGTCGCTGGTGGCCGGCGCCTATGAAGCGCTGGTTGACCGCGAATCGGCCTACGAAAGGATCAAGGGCCGCGCGGTGGCGTCGGCTGACAACGCGGGATCCAGCGCCAACCCGGGCGCCAACCCCGGCGGCTTGACGATGGGCACGCCCATCGCGGGCGGCGCTGCACCCGCGCCCGCACCCCCACCCGCACCGGCCGGCGGCGGCATGTTGGACATGGTGAAGGACGTGATGTTTGGCAGCACCGGCCCGCGCGGCGGGCGCCACTCGGGGCTGGCGGAGAAAGCGGCTTCTTCAGCGGTCCGCAGCATTGGTTCGGCGGTGGGGCGCGAGATCATCCGCGGGGTGCTGGGGTCGCTTCTGGGTGGGTCGCGGCGACGCTGATGCAACGCCACGAAGGTCTGCGGCGGTCGATTCAGCAACGACTGCAGCACACAACGGTGCAGGCGGTGGCAGCCACCGACTTGCGCCGCGCGGCCGTGGCTCTGGTGCTGGTAGACGCCGGCTTCGGCGCCGACCTGCCGGGGTTTGCGGCGCACACCCGCTGGAGCAACGACGCGGCTTTTCTGCTGACCCGCCGTGCCACCACACTCACAAGCCATGCCGGACAGTGGGCACTGCCGGGTGGGCGCATCGACCCGGGTGAAACGGCCGACGCTGCCGCGCTGCGTGAGTTGAAGGAAGAACTGGGCCTGATGCTGCCGGTGGACAGTGTGCTGGGCCGACTGGACGACTACACGACACGTTCCGGTTATGTCATCACACCTTTTGTCGTGTGGGCCGAATCAGGGCCCGGGCCGGCGCTGACACCTGACCCGGCAGAAGTCGCCAGCGTTCACCGCATTCCGCTTGCCGAATTGTTGCGAGCAGACGCACCCATCATCGACCCGCCGCATGAAGGCCATCACCAGCCCGTGCTGCGCATGCCGCTGGGTCAACACTGGGTGGCCGCGCCCACGGCCGCCGTGCTTTATCAGTTCAGCGAATGGTGTTTGCAGGGCCGGCCCACCCGTGTGGCCCACTTCGACCAGCCGCGTTTCACCTGGCGGTAGTAGTAGACGAAATCAGGCCAGGGCGCGCACAAAGATGCGGTTGAGGAAAGTCTCGCCTTCAAAGACATAGTCGGTACTGCCCACGTCCTGCCAGCCTTGCGCGGCGTAGAAGCCGATGGCGCGCGGGTTCCCCACCCAGGCCGTCAGCCACAGGCGCGTGGCGCCATGCGCCGCCGCCAGCGCAGCCGCGCGGTCCAGCAGCCGGGTGCCCAAACGCTGGCCCTGGAAGCGGCGCTGCACATACAGGCGCACGACTTCGGCTGTCACGCTGCCTTCCACTTCGGCTTGGCGCGCGCCCAGCGTGAGCTGCACCAGACCCAGCAGATGGCCGTTGCGCTCAGCAACGATGAAGCGGGTGTCGGGCCGCGCCAACAGCGCCGCCGTTTCTGCGGTTGAAAAGTGCGCCAGCGCTTCACGCGCTAGCACCGGCCGCACGCCGTCGGTGGCGTAGGTGTCCAGAAAGACCTGCGTCGCCAGCACACCAATGCACAGCGCGTCGTCGGCACACGCGTCGCGCAGCGACGGGTCATCAGCGGTTGCGTCGCGCAGCGACGGGTCATCAGCCCTTGCATCGCGCAGCAACGGGTCGACTGTCACAGCAGCGATTCGGCAGGCGGCGGCGCCGTCACGCGCGCCGCTGCTGCCAGGTCGGCCAGCACGTGGTTGGCGAAAAAACTGTTCGGCGAATCGGGCTCCAGCGCCGCCACTGCCAGCAGCGCCAGCGGCTGCGCCAGGCTGACGTACCAGCTGCCCGCCGGCACGCCCAAGCGCATGCTTTCTTGGGCCACCTGCACCAGGCGCACGGCATAACCGTCGTCCAGCGCGCCCCGCACGTCGGGCCGCGTGCCTTCCACACGCGAAGTTTCGCGCCAGATTTCGGCCTGCAGCGCGGTGGCCGCACGCAGGCGCTGCACCTGCACGCCCAGGGCCCGCAGCCGCTGCACGGCGTTTTCAGCGCCCGCCGCCAGCCAGTAGCCGCAGGGCCGTGGGCGGGTGACGACGGGGCGCAGAGCCAGCGACGAAAACCACTGCACGCTGACTGTCTTGTCGGCGCCGGTCACCGGGTCCAGCATCAATATCTCGCGCTGCTCCACGGTTTGCGCCGCCAGCACCACCACGTCACCGGTGCAGGCATTGGCGGCCGTTTTGGCATCGGCGTCGCGCTTCAGTGCCACCAGCGCGTCGGCATGCGCTGCTGCGCTGGCCAGGATGCTCTTCAGCGCCACCACATGGCTGTGCACCCTGCGCTGCAGGTGCAGCCTGCCGATGCCCACGCCGCGGCTTTCCAGCAGGATGCTGATTGTGTTTTTCAGCCCGTGCACGTTGCGAGCGGTGTCGGGCTGCGCGCCGCCCATGCTCAGGCGCAGGTCGGTGGGGTTGGTGGTGTTGGTGTAGTACCAATCGGCGGTCAGCCCTTCGGCCTTCAAGGCTTGGAGCATGGGCTGGCGGAACCACTCTTCGCTGGCGCGGGTGATGGCCGGCGGCAAGTTGGCCGTCATGGCGTACTGCAGCAGCAGGTCGTTGCGCTGGAGCGCGCCAAATTTGTCCAGGTAGCGGCCGACCACCGTGTGTTCGTGCAAATCCACCACGACGAGCGGATTGAATTCGCGCATCAAGAGGCCCTGGGCTTGCGCTTCGGGTGTGCGCAACAGCAGATGGTCACGGTTGATGTCCAGGCCGTTGGCGGCACGCCGCACGTCAAGTTCGGCGCCATCAGGGTTGGCGCGGGGGAGGACGATGACGTCAACCTTCTGCAGCAGCAGCGCCAGGTCCGCGCCGGCCAGCGCTTGTGAATGCGGTTGCGCAAGCGGTTGCGCAAGCTGTTGAGCAAGGGCCAGCAGCGCTTCAGCGCCGGCCGGCTCGTCACCATGCTGCTGGCCGACCAGCAGCACGGCCGGGCGGCCGGGGCCACTGGAAAAGTGCAGCGCTTCGATGGCCACCCCCGACTGCGATCGGCCCGCCACCACCAGGCGCGGGCCCTTCGGCGCGGCAGCCAGCGCCCGCAGCGCGGCCAGCAATTCATCGTTGCGGGTGAAGGTTTCACGGCCGTCGCGCAGGCCCGGCGTGTCGTAGCGCACGGCGGGTTCGGCAAAACGCGCGGCCACGGCGGCGGCGTAGGGCAAATCGGCAGCCACTGCCCCGCCATTCACCACGCAGGCCAGCAGGGCCAGCAAGGCCAGCAAGGCCAGACTCCATCTGCTACTGCTCATCGTCAGCTTTCCTCCAAGCCCGGGATGTTGCCACTGCAGCCGCCGCTGCAAGTGACGGTCGACAATCGCGCCGCGCTGCGGTGGCGCGGGGCTGGAGGACGGAATGCTGAAGTGGCTGTTGATCGGGGTGGTGGCGCTGGTGGTCCTGGCTGTGCTGGTTGTCCTGGCGGGGCAGATCGGTTGGCTGGGCGGCAAGTCGCCGGACAACCTGGGCCTGCGCGACGGCAAGCTCAAGCCGCCGTCGAATTCACCCAACAGTGTCAGCAGCCAGGCAGGCCTCTGGCCCGGCCATGCGCAGGCCGAAACCGCGCGCATCGCGCCGCTGGCCTTGGCTGATGAGGGGAAAGCAGACGGCGCCGCCACGCTTGCGCGCATCCAGGCCATCGTGCAAGGCATGCCCGGCGCGCTTGTCGTCAAGGCCGAGCCCGGCTACCTGCATGCGACCTTCACCACGCGCCTGCTGAAGTACACCGACGATGTCGAATTCTGGTTCGATGCGGGCAACGGCGTGGTGCAGGTGCGGTCGGCGTCGCGGCTGGGGCGCAAGGACTTCGGCGTCAACCGGGCGCGCGTGGAAACGATCCGCGCGCAACTGGGCAAGGGTTGATGGGCAAAGGCTGATGGCACGCCGCGCAGCGTCAGCGCCCGCTGGCGGGGGTAGCGGCGCAAGAGGCTGCAAACGTCGGCCACCTACAATTCCAGGCTCTGCCAGACCATGCCGTGTGGTCTGGCCATCATGAATCCTGGGGAGAGTTGAGTGTCCGAGCCGTCGAATGCCGCCGTGCCGCCGTCCGACCTGCCCACGCTGGAACGCGAATTGGCGGCGCTTTTTGTGCAGGCGCTGAACCTGGATGTGGCTGCAGCCGACATCGACGCCGAGACTTCGCTGTTCGGGAACGGGCAAGAGCAAGGCCTCGGCCTGGATTCCATCGACATCCTGGAAGTGGCGCTCGAAGTGTCGCAACGCTATGGTTTCCAGCTGCGGTCTGACGACGAAAACAACCAGAAAATCTTCCAGAACCTGCGCAGCCTGGCGGCCCATGTCGCCCAGCATCGCACCCGTTAAACCGCTGGCCGCGGTGCTGCTGACGCTGGCAGCGTTGACAGCGCTCGTGGCCTACGCCCTGCTGTCCAACTGGCTGATGGTGCACATGGCGCAAGAACCCTGGACACTGGCACTGCTGTTCGGCCCGCTGCTGCTGACTGTGGGCGGCATGGGCTGGGCCAAGCGGCAGTGGCTGACGCTGGCGGCCTGCGCGGCGCTGCTGGCC
>JAYSYB010000391.1:0-13995 GCA_043716775.1 Rubrivivax sp. | reverse complement strand
GAAACGCTGCCAGGCGCTGCGCAGGGCACCGCTGTTGGCGCGCAGCTCATCCCACACCCCCGCTTCGGCCGGCAAGGCGTGGCTCAGCAGCGTATGCGCTGCCGTGGCCGCGTTGGGGCCGGTGGCCTCAAAGGGCAGCAGGCTTTGCGACGGGGTCTGCTGCGCTTGCGAAGAACCCTGACTCTGCGACTGCGGCATGGTGTGTGGCGTCTGCCTTCGAGCCTGGAGCCGGCCCGCGCTAGACCCGCAGGTCCAGCGTGAAGGGATGTTCCAGGCTCGGCACCGCAGGCTTCACGTTCATGCTGCCCGGCGTGTGGCCAAAGCGGAAGAAGCGCGACAGGCGCCGGCTTTCCGCCTCATACGCGTTGATGGGGAAGGCGTCGTGGCCCAGGCCGCCCGGGTGCGCGACGTGATAACGGCAGCCGCCGATGCTGCGGCTGTTCCAGCTGTCGACGATGTCGAAGGTGATGGGCACGTGGACCTTGATCGTCGGGTGCAGTGCCGACGGCGGCTGCCACGCGCGGTAGCGCAGGCCGCAGACAAATTCGCCGATGCGCCCGGTGGGCTGCAGCGGCAGCGCGCGGCCGTTGGCGGTGATGATGTGGCGGTTGGCGTTCAGACCCGTGACCTTCACCTCCAGCCGCTCCAGCGACGAATCCACATACCGCGCCGTGCCCCCCGGCGCGCCTTCTTCGCCCATCACATGCCATGGCTCCAGCGCGTTGCGCAGCGTCATCTCGATGCCCTGCGTGGCCAGTTCTCCGATCAGCGGGAAGCGGAAGGCCAGGTGCGGCGCGAACCATGCGTTGTCGAAGGGCAGCCCTGCCGAACGCAGGTCGGCCATGACATCGTCGAAATCCATCTGCACAAAGGTGGGCAGCAGGAAACGGTCGTGCAGCCCCGTGCCCCAACGCGTCAGGCGCGTGGCACCGCGCCCGCGGTAGGGCTGGCGCCAGAACCAGGCCACCAGCGCGCGCAGCAGCAGCTGCTGCGCAAGGCTCATGCGGGCGTGCGGCGGCATCTCGAAAGCGCGCAACTCCAGCAAACCGAGGCGGCCGGTGGGGCCGTCGGGCGAGTACAGCTTGTCGATGCAGAACTCGCTGCGGTGCGTGTTGCCGGTGACGTCCACCAGCAGGTTGCGCAGCGTGCGGTCCACGATCCAGGGCTGGACAGAACCGTGCAGGGCCAGTTGGCGTTCAAGTTCGTTGAGGCCGATCTCGACCTCATAAACCGTGTCGCTTCGCGCTTCATCAAAACGTGGCGCCTGGCTCGTCGGGCCGATGAACATGCCACTGAACAAAAAGCTTAGAGCCGGGTGGTTGTGCCAATAGGTGATGAGGCTGGCCAGCACGTCTGGACGGCGCAGGAAAGGGCTGTCGGCGGGCGTGGCGCCGCCGAGCACGAAGTGGTTGCCGCCGCCGGTGCCGGTATGGCGGCCGTCGAGCATGAACTTCTCGGCCGACAGGCGCGTGAGGTGCGCGGCGTCGTAGAGGAATTCGGTGTGGTCCACCAGTTCGGACCAGCTGTGCGCGGGGTGGATGTTGACTTCGATGACACCTGGGTCGGGCGTCACGGCAAGCGTCTTCAGGCGCGGGTCGCGCGGCGGGCCATAGCCTTCGATGACGATCTTCAGGCCAAGCTCGGCCGTGGTGGCTTCGATCGCCGCCAGCAGTTCGAGATAGTCCTCCAGGTGCTTCAGCGGCGGCATGAAGATGTAGAGCACACCGCGCCGGCCGCCAAGTTTGGTTTCTGCCGCGCGTTCGGCCTTGGGGCCGTTGCCGCGCTGCGGGTCGCGCACTTCGACGCACAGCGCTGTGCGGGTCAGTTCACCGGCGGACTCGAACCGCGCCGGCACCACCAGCGGGTCGCGCGGAAAGGGTTTGACCGGGTCGTGCTCGGTGGTCATGCGGTCCACGCCAGGGCCGCTGACGGTGGCGCCCAAACCTACGCCTGAACTCACGCCGGAGCCGAGGCCGATGGCTGAACCCCCACCACCCGCCAGCGCAGACTTGCCCACCAGGCCCGCAGCCGGGCCGCTGGCGTCGCCATTGACTGTGAACGCATCCGCGTCCAGGCCGCTCTCGGGCACGTCACCCAGCGCGTCGCGCTTGATGGCCTGCTGCATGCGCAGCGCTGCGGCCGACGGCAACGGCGCGTGCGACGCAAAGGGGTCTTGCGCCAGCGTCAACGGGCGGTCGGCCTTGGTGGCCCAGGGCTGCGAATCCAGCGGCAAGCGCAGGCCCATGGGTGAATCGCCCGGCATCAGGTACAGCCGTTCTTCACGCAGGAACCAAGGCCCGGTAACCCACGCCGGGCCCGCCGTGCCCACCTGCCATTCGCGCTTCAGCGGCAGCAGGTAGCCCACCGGCGCGTCCAGGCCTTGCGTGAAGATGCGGCGCAGGCGCGCGCGCTCCAGTTCATCGTCCAGCCGGGCATCGAATGGATCGACGTTGACCGGCAAGCGGCGTTCGCGCCACAGGTAGTACCAGGTGTCTTCAAAACCTGGCAGCACAAAGCCCGTGTCCAGGCCCAGGCGGCGCGTCAGCGCGTGGGTGAAACGCTGCGCGTCTTCGGCCGTGTAGGCATGCGGGTCGCGCTCGTCGGCAAAGAGCGACGGGTCTGCCCAGCAGGCCTGGCCGTCACCGCGCCAGCAGATGTTGAGCGCCCAGCGCGGCAGCTGTTCACCCGGGTACCACTTGCCCTGACCGAAGTGCAGGAAGCCGCCCTGGCCGTATTTGTCGCGCAGGCGTTGCACCAGTTCGGTCGCCAGGCCGCGCTTGGTGGGGCCCAGCGCGTCTGTGTTCCATTCGCCGGCGTCGCGGTCGGCAACGGCCACGAAAGTGGGCTCGCCGCCCATGGTCAGGCGCACGTCCTGCTGCTGCAATTGCGCGTCCACCTCGTGCCCGAGCTTGACGATGGCGGCCCACTGCGCGTCGCTGTAGGGCAGCGTGACGCGGGGTGACTCATAGACGCGTGACACCGCCATGTGGTGCGAAAACTCGACCTCGCATTCATCCACCGCGCCGCTGATCGGCGCGGCGCTGCCGGGTTCTGGCGTGCAGGCCACGGGGATGTGGCCTTCACCGGCCAGCAGGCCTGAGGTCGGGTCCAGGCCGATCCAGCCCGCGCCCGGCAGGAAGACTTCGCACCAGGCATGCAGGTCGGTGAAGTCGATCTCGGCGCCTGACGGGCCGTCCAGCGCCTTCACGTCAGGCTTGAGCTGGATCAGGTAGCCGGAAACAAAACGCGCCGCCAGGCCAAAGTGGCGCAGTGCTTGCACCATCAACCAGCCGGTGTCGCGGCAAGACCCGCTCTTGTTCGTCAGCGTGAGTTCGGGCGTCTGCACGCCAGGTTCCATGCGGATCAGGTAGCTGATGTCCTTCTGCAGCCGCTGGTTGATGCCAACCAGGAAATCGATGGTGCGCTGTTTGGGCAGCGGGATGCTGTCCACGAAGGCCTTGAAGTGGGGCGTCAGCTCGGGCTTGACGAGGTAGGGCACCAGGTCGCGCGCCACATCTTCAGCGTAGGTGAAGGGAAAGTTTTCGGCCTCTGGTTCCAGGAAGAAGTCGAAGGGGTTGAGCACCGACATCTCGGCCACCAGATCGACGGTGACCTTGAATTCGCGCGCTTCTTCATGAAACTGCAGCCGCGCCACATAGTTGGCGAAGGGGTCCTGCTGCCAGTTGATCCAGTGGTCAGCCGGCTCCACGCGCAGCGAATAGCTCAGGATGCGTGTGCGGCAGTGCGGCGCCGGGCGCAGCCGCACCACCTGAGGCCCCAGCGCAACTCGCCGGTCATAGCGGTAGTGGGTGACGTGGTTCAGCGCGACATGGATGGACACGGGGCAGGGCTCCTGGAAAAGGGCGGTATCTGGGTAACTTGCAAGGTCCGGGCCTGCACAAACATCCCGCTGCCGATGATGCCAGCAAGACAGCATGCGGCCGTGCGCCGGAACCCTGAAGCGGCGCGGTCCTGTCAGCCTGGCTGAGTACAGTGATGCAGGCGGGATATCAGCCGTGGTGCCAGTACCGGCGCCGCTCGTTCCGGGTGCACGCCGACTGCACGGCCTGCGCGTTGGGCCCGCCCCACCCCGGCTGCCAGACCCAGGCACCACAGCGGTCACTGCGTTCGACGCGAATGCCGCGCGCCGCATAGCGGGCCAGCACGTCTGGCGCCGGGTGGCCGTAGCGGCTGCGGTAGCCCGCCTGCACCACGGCCACCTGCGGCGCCACCGCGTCCAGGAATGCGGCGGTGGATGAGGTGCGGCTGCCGTGGTGCGGCACCAGCAGCACATCGCTTTTCAGCGCTGGCGCAGCGCGCTGCACCAGGGCGGCTTCCTGGGCGGCTTCGATGTCACCCGTCAACAGCACGCTGCCCTGGCTGCCTTGAACCCGCAGCACGCAGCTCATGGCGTTGCTCTTCAGGGTCTGCTCATAGTCTTCGGCCCGCGGATGCAGGACTTCGAAGCGCACACCGTCCCAGTCCCAGGCCTGCCCGGCCTGGCAGCGCTGCTGCGGCACCTTGGCGGCCTGGCGCAGCGGGTGGGCATCCACCAGCGACGACGACATCGCCGCCACCGGCACGCTGCGCAGCAGCGCGCTGGCACCGCCGACGTGGTCGGCATCGCGGTGGCTCAGCATCAAGAGGCTGATTTCGCGTTCACCTCGCGCGCGCAGCAAGGGCAGCAAGACCCGCGTGCCGGCGTCGGATTCCCGCGAATAGAGCGGCCCGGTGTCGTACACCAGCAGGTGGTGGGCAGTGCGCAGCAGCACCGCGGTGCCCTGGCCGATGTCGGCAGCGACCATCTCGAAACGGCCGGGTTCAGGCCGCTGCACCGGTGGCAGCAGCAGCGGCAGCATCAACGGCAGCGCCAACAGCCGCAGCCGCCAGGGCAGCGGCAACACCGCCAGCAGCGCGGCCAGCAGGCCGCAGGCCACCGCCCACGGCGGCGCGACTGCGGCATGCCATACCGCCACGGGCACCGAGGCCAGCCCCTGCAACATCGCCGTCAGGCCCTGCACCAACCCCGCCGCCAGCGACCACAGCGGCGGTAACAACAAGCCCAGCAGCGCCAGCGGCGTGATCAGCAAGGTGACCAGCGGAATGGCCACCAGGTTGGCGGCAAAACCCACCACCGACAGCTGCTGAAAGAACACCAGCGACAGCGGCGCCAAACCCACCGTGGCCACCGCCTGCGTGCGCAGGCCACTGCGCAGCGCCTGCAACGTGCGGGCACGCCAGGCTGTGGGCGCGGTGGTCACGCTGTGCGCGAGTTCAGACACCGGCTCGGACACCATCAGCAGCGCCACCGCCATGAACGACAGCCAGAACCCCGGCTGCAGCAGCGCCCACGGGTCGATCACCGTCACCACCAGCGCAGCGGCCAGCAACACCGCCGGCAGCGGCCAGCGCAAGCCCGCCTGGCGCAGCACGACCACCGCGCCAATCATCCACACCGTGCGCTGCGCCGGCACGCCCCACCCGGCCAGCACCGCATAGCCCACTGCAGCCACCAGGCCAGCCCAGCGCGCTGCAGTCGGTGCCGGGCAGCCCAACAACAGACGTGGGCTCAGGCGCCACAAGCGGCCGACGACCAGCGCGGCCAGCCACGCGAACATCGTCACGTGCAGGCCGGAGATGCTCATCAGGTGCGCGACACCGGTGACGCGGAAGAGGTCCCAGTCCTCGCGTTCGATGGCGGCCTGGTCGCCGATGGCCAGCGCCGCCAGCACACCCGCCACAGCCGTGTCGCTGATGCGTGCGCGGATAGCGTCGCGCCAGTCCTGGCGGCTTCGGTCGATGAAGCTGCCGACCCTGTCTTGCAGCTTCTGCGCTTCGTCGCCGGCGCGCGACCGCACGCTGCCGTTGGCGCCGATGCCTTGTTCAAACAGCCACAGTTCCAGGTCGAAGCCGTGCGGGTTGAGCGTGCCGTGGGGCTGGCGCAAGCGCGTGGTGAAGCGCCAGCGCTGCCCCGCGCGCACGGGCTCGGCCGGGCCACCCAGCAGGCTGTCATCGTCCATGCCGCGGTACCAGCCTAACGACACAAGGCCAGGGATGCGGACGGCGCTGCCCTGCAGCGTGGCGCTCTCGACCTCGAAGACAAAACGCGTGCCGTCGATGCCTTCGCGCGGCAGCGACGCCACGGTGCCGGTCAGCACCAGGTCCTGCCCTTCCAGGCTGGCTTGAAGCCGGTCGGCCAGCCGCGCTTCGGCGCGCAGGTGCGTGGTGCAAAAACCCAGCAGCAGTGCGGCCAGCGCGGCGCACATCAGGCCTGTCCAGCGGCCGCGAAGGCGCCGAGCGATAAGAATTAGCGCGAGTGCCAGCGCCGTCAACAGCCAGACCCCGCTGCGGTCCCACAACGCGGGCATCTGCAACTGCAGCGCGCTGCCTGCCAGCCAGGCCAGCGCGGGGACGGCCCAGCGCAGGGCAGGCCCGGGCGCTGCGGTCCGCGCGTTGTGTGCTGCAGGCCCGGAGCTCATGGGGTTCATAAAAGCGGCAGTGTAGGATGGCTCGAGCTTCAAGAATCCCCCTGCGAACCCAGCCCAAAGGACCCCGCTCATGACACCCAAGGACCGCCTGCAATCGCTGGGCATCACGCTGCCCCCCATCGCGGTACCGGCCGCTGCTTATGTGCCATTCGTGCGCAGTGGCAACCTCGTCTTCATCTCGGGCCACATCGCCAAAAAAGACGGCAAGGCCTGGGTCGGCCAATTGGGCCTGACCACCAACACCGAAGAAGGCAAGGCCGCGGCGCGCGCCATTGCCATCGACCTGCTGGGCACACTGCAAGCGGCCGTGGGCGACCTGTCGCACGTCAAGCGCATCGTCAAGGTGCTAAGCCTGGTCAACAGCACGCCCACCTTCACCGAACACCACCTCGTCACCAACGGCTGCAGCGAATTGCTGGGCGCCGTATTCGGGTCTGAAGTGGGTGCGCATGCACGCAGCGCGTTTGGCGTGGCGCAATTGCCGATGGGCGCGTGCGTGGAGATCGAACTGATCGCCGAAGTCGAATGACGCGGTCGCGCGGGTTGATGCTGGCGGCCGTGGTGGTGCCGCTGGCCGCCGTGGCTGCAGCCCTGGTGTCGCAGTACGTCTTTGACATGCAGCCCTGCCCGTGGTGCGTGCTGCAGCGGCTGTTGTTTATAGCAATGGCGCTGGTGGCGCTGCCGGGTCTGCTGGTCAGCCAAACGGGCGTGCGGCGCGCCAGCGCAGCAGCCGTGCTAACCCTGGCGCTGTCCGGCATGGCAGCGGCGCTGTGGCAGCACTTCGTGGCCGCCAGCAGCACGTCGTGCAACCTGACGCTGGCCGACCGGATCATCGGCGGGCTGAAGCTGGACGAAGCCGCGCCGCAGGTCTTTGCGGCCTACGCCAGTTGCGCCGACGCGGCGGTCAACATGGCTGGTGTGCCTTACGCGTTCTGGAGCCTTGCGGTCTTTTCGGCCATGGGCCTGGTGGCCGTGGCAGTGTGGCGCCGGCCCGGCTGAGCCGTCAGGGCAAACTCAAGGTGCCACGACGCGCAGCACCTTCTGCATCCCGTCCACCTTGTGGCCCTTGCGCGCGCGCTTGCCGGTGTGCGTGGCCAGCCCCGAGTACCTCAGGACTTCCTCCTTCGGCTTGCCACCCCGGCCGCTGCCGATGACGGTGAGCGCGTCCGCGCAGGTGGCCACCGACAGCAGCGGCGACTTGGCATCCACATCCATCAGCGTCAGGCCCTTGCCGCCGTTGCTTTGCAGCTTGAGTTCGTCCAGCGCAAACACCAAGAGGCGCCCGTCCAGTGCCAGGCATGCCACCTGGCGGTGCGTGGCGGCCACGCGCACGGGCGGCAGCAGATGCTGGCCCACCTCCAGCGTGAGGAAGCTCTTGCCGCCGCGATTGCGGCCCACCATGTCGCCGGCCTTGGCCAGCAGGCCGAAGCCACCCGTGTTGGCCAGCAGCAATGTGGTGTCGGCGGCGCCAGAAAAGTAATGCGCGACCTGCGTGCCGGCCTCCAGGTCGATCAGCGTCGTGATCGGCACGCCGTCACCGCGCCCACCCGGCAGCAGCGCCGCCGGCACGCTGTACACACGGCCCGATCCTTTTGAGGCCGTACCAAACACCAGCAGCGTGTCCACGGTGCGGCCCGTGAAAGTGCCGTAGAGCGCATCGCCGGGCTTGAAAACCAGCGCGCCAGTGTCGACCTCATGCCCCTTCAGCGCGCGCACCCAGCCCTTCAAGCTGACCACCACCGTCACCGGTTCATCGACGACCTTGATCTCGACGACCGCCTTCTTCTCTTCCTGAATGAGCGTGCGGCGGGCGTCGCCATGCAGTTTGGTGTCGGCTTCGATCTCCCTGATCACCGTGCGCCTCAGCGCGGCGGGCGTGGCCAGGATCTCCTCGAGCTTCGCTTGCGCGTCGCGCTGTTCCTTCAGCTCCTGTTCGATGCGGATCGCTTCCAGCCGCGCCAACTGGCGCAGGCGGATGTCCAGGATGTCGTCGGCCTGCCGTTCGCTGAGCTTGAAGCGTGCGATCAGCGCCGCCTTTGGCTCATCGGCATTGCGAATGATGCGGATCACTTCGTCGATGTTCAGCAGCACCAGCTGCCGGCCTTCCAGCACGTGGATGCGGTCCAGCACTTTCTGCAGCCGGTGGCGGGTGCGGCGGTCCACCGTGATCAGGCGGAAGTCAACCCATTCCTGCAGGATCCGTCGCAGCCCCTTGCCCACCGGCCGGCCGTCAAGCCCCACCATGGTCAGGTTCATCGGCACACTGCTTTCCAGGCTGGTGTGCGCCAGCAGCGTGGTGATGAGTTCGGCTTGATCGATGCTGCGGCTCTTGGGCTCAAAGACCAGGCGCACCGCCGCGTCCTTGTTGGATTCGTCGCGCACGGCGTCCAGCACCGACAGCAGCAGCGCTTTCAGCTGCACCTGTTCCTGCAGCAAAGCCTTCTTGCCGGCTTTGACCTTCGGGTTGGTCAGCTCCTCAATTTCCTCCAGCACTTTCTGCGTGCTGGTGCCGGGTGGCAATTCATTCACCACCAGTTGCCACTGGCCACGCGCCAGGTCTTCAATGACCCAGCGCGCGCGCAGCTTGATGCTGCCGCGGCCGGTGCGGTAGGCCTCGCGGATGTCGGCTGCGGGGCTGATGATCTGGCCGCCGCCCGGGAAGTCCGGTGCGGGTAGCAGCGCGTACAAGTCGTCGTCAGAAAGCTTGTCGTTCTTCAGCAGCGCGATGCTGGCCGCCGCCACTTCACGCAGGTTGTGGCTGGGGATTTCTGTCGCCAAGCCGACGGCAATGCCGCTGGCGCCGTTCAAGAGCACGAAGGGCAATCTCGCTGGCAGCTGCTTCGGTTCTTCAGTGCTGCCGTCGTAGTTGGGCTGGAAGTCGACCGTGCCTTCGTCGATTTCGTCCAGCATCAGCCTGGCGATGGGCGAGAGGCGCGCTTCGGTGTATCGCATGGCCGCAGCACCGTCGCCGTCGCGGCTGCCGAAGTTACCCTGGCCGTCGATCAGCGGGTAGCGCTGCGCGAAGTTCTGCGCCATGCGCACCAGCGCGTCGTAAGCCGCCGTGTCGCCATGCGGGTGATAGCGGCCCAGCACATCGCCCACCACGCGCGCGCTCTTCACCGGCCTCGGGGCGCCTCCGACGCTGAAAGCCAGGCCCATGCGGAACATCGAATACAGGATGCGGCGCTGCACCGGCTTGTTGCCGTCGCAGACATCGGGCAGCGCGCGGCCCTTGACGACCGACAGCGCGTATTCGAGGTAAGCGCGCTGGGCGTAGTCGCCCAGGGAAAGATTGTCGGCAGGGTCTGCCGGTGGGGACGGCGGGGACGGAGACAAGGGCGGGGGATCGAACAGGTCAGCCATGGAGCGCGGGAATGCAGCGACGACAACAAGAGGGGCGCGATTCTCGCTCAGCGCCGCTGCATCCACGCTGGTTGGCGCTGCGTATAGTGAATCACCCCATCCGCCTGATCGGAGCCCACACCATGACCACCCGCCTTCTGCTCGCAGCCGCCGTTGTTGCCACGCTGTCTGCATGTGCCAGCGCACCGCCAGTGTCCACATCCACGAAGTTCAGCCAGGCCACGCTGCCCGACGCCGTCAAGGTGCCGGCCGGCCACGCCGTGGCGATGGAGACGGTGGGTGTGGGCGAGATCACTTACGAATGCAAGGCCAAGGCAGCGATGGCCGGTGAATTCGAATGGGTCTTTGTCGCCCCGAAGGCGGTGCTGAACAACCGCAGCGGCAAGATGGTGGGCAGCTACTACGGCCCGCCCGCCACTTGGGAAGCCGCAGACGGCTCCAAGATCACCGGCGCGCAACTGGCCGTGGCGCCTTCCAGCGCCGGCAACATTCCGCTGCAGCTGGTGAAGGCCAATGCCGCGACGGGCAGCGGCGCAATGACCGGCATCAGCCACATCCAGCGCGTCGCCACCCGGGGCGGCGTGGCGCCGGCCATGCCGTGCACGGCGGCCAACATGGGCCAGAAACAAGTCGTGGCCTACCAGGCCGACTACATCTTCTACAAGGCGATGTGAATCAAGCCACCGTTCAGAGATTGACTTCCAGGCCCAGCGCGACGCGGGCCTGGTATTCACGGTCCAGCAGGCTCATCACCACCAGGCTGTCGTAGCCGTCGGCGCCGTCCTGGCTGATTCGCACGCTCTCACGCAGGCGGCCTTCTTCGACAAAACCTTCGCTGACGTAGAGCGCCAGCGCGCGGGCGTTGAGCTGCTTCACGTCGAGCCAGAAACGGTGCGCGTGCAGGTCTCTGAAGGCCATCCGTTTCAACAGGCGCACACACCGCCGGCCGGCGCCCTGCCCTTTGGTTTGCAGCACCAGCCGCTTGAGTTCCACGCTCTTGTGCGGGTTGCGGCAGCCTTGCAGGATGACGAAACCGTCGCGTGTGCCCGCGGCGGCGTTGTCAGCCCCCACTTCGACGATGAAGTGGCGAAAGTCCGGGAAACGCAACGCGCCTTCGTGCTGGGTGCGTTCCCACGGTGAGATGAAGGGCCGGTTGCGCTGGTCGGTTTCCACCGTGCTGACAAAGTCCAGGTCCGACAGCATCGTCGGCCGCAGGCGCAGCACGGTGCGCGCGGGCGCAGGCTTCGCCGGTTCAGACATCCACTTCCACCGCGTCACCGTGCAGTTCCATAAGCTCGCGGCGCGACGCGGCTTCGCCCTTGCCCATCAGCTTGGTCAGTACCTGCGCGGTGGCCTCGAAGGTCTGCCCGACGCCGAGCCACGTCACCGGCAGCAGGCGCCGCGTTTCGGGGTTCAGTGTCGTGTCCCACAGCTGTTCGGCATTCATTTCGCCCAGGCCCTTGAAGCGGCTGATGGTCCATGACGCTTCACGCGCGCCTTCTTTTCTCAGTTTGTCGAGCGTGGCTTCCAGTTCGCCTGAGTCCAGCGCGTAGAGCTTGGCCGCCGGACGCTTGCCGCGTGCTGGCGCATCGACGCGGAACAGCGGCGGCCGTGCGATGTAGATGTTGCCGGCTTCCACCAGCTTCGGAAAGTGGCGGAAAAAAAGCGTCAGCAGCAGCACCTGGATGTGCGAGCCGTCCACGTCCGCGTCGCTCAGGATGCACACCTTGCCGTAGCGCAAGCCGCTCAAGTCCGGCGTGTCGTTCGGCCCGTGCGGATCGACGCCGATGGCCACCGCGATGTCGTGGATTTCGGTGTTCGCGAAGAGCCGGTCGCGTTCGACTTCCCAGGTGTTCAACACCTTGCCACGCAGCGGCAGCACGGCCTGCGTTTCCTTGTTGCGGCCCATCTTGGCGCTGCCACCGGCACTGTCGCCTTCGACCAGGAAGACTTCGTTGTGCAGCAAATCGCGGCTTTCGCAGTCAGTCAATTTGCCGGGTAGCACCGCAACACCCGAGCCGCGTTTCTTCTCGACTTTCTGTGAAGCCCGCTGCCGCGTCTGCGCCTGGCGGATCACCAGGTCGGCGAGCTTCCTGCCCAGGTCCACGTGCTGGTTCAGCCACAGCTCCAGCGCCGGCTTGACATACGCCGACACCAGCCGCAGCGCGTCGCGCGAATTCAGCCGCTCCTTGATCTGACCTTGAAACTGCGGGTCCAGCACTTTGGCTGACAGCACAAAGCTGGCGCGCGAGAACACGTCGTCTGGCATCAGCTTCACGCCCTTGGGCAGCAGCGAATGCAGGTCGATGAAACCCTTGATGGCACCGAAGAGGCCGTCCTTCAAGCCCGACTCGTGTGTGCCGCCGGCCACCGTGGGGATCAGGTTGACGTAGCTTTCGCGCAAGGTGTTGCCTTCATCGGTGAAAGCCACGCACCAGCTGGCGCCTTCGCCTTCGGCGAAGTTCTCGGTTTCTTGCGCGGTGGCGAACTGCTCACCTTCAAAGAGCGGGATCAGCGGGTCGGCTTGCAGGCTCTGCATCAGGTAGTCGCGCAGGCCCTTTTCGTACTTCCACGTCTGTTGTTCTTGATCGTGACGGCCGCTCTTTTCAACCGTTAGCGTCACGGTCACGCCGGGCATCAGCACCGCCTTGCTGCGCAGCAGGTGCACCAGGTCTTGCTTGGGCAAGTCCACGCTCTCGAAGTAGCTTGCATCGGGCCAGGCCTGCACGCGCGTGCCGTGTTTGCGTTCACCGGGCATGGCCTTGCGCAGCACCAGAGGCTCAAGCACGTCCCCGCCACCAAAGACGAGCGTGGCCACCTGCCCGTCGCGCCACACCGTCACCGCCAGGCGCTTGCTCAGCGCGTTGGTGACGCTGACGCCAACGCCGTGCAGGCCGCCGCTGAAGCTGTAGGCGCCGCCCGCGCCCTTGTCGAACTTGCCGCCGGCGTGCAGCCGCGTGAATACGATCTCCAGCACCGGCACTTTCTCTTCCGGATGAAGGCCGAAAGGAATGCCGCGGCCGTCGTCATCCACACTCACCGAGCCGTCGGCATGCAGCGCCACCGCGATGTGCTTGCACACGCCTGCCAGCGCTTCGTCGGCGGCGTTGTCGATTACTTCCTGCACGATGTGCAGCGGGCTTTCGGTGCGGGTGTACATGCCCGGGCGCTGCTTGACGGGCTCCAGGCCCTTGAGGACGCGGATCGAGGCTTCGGCGTAGCCGGACGGCTGTTTGATGGATGGCATGCGGGGATTCTAGGCAGCCGGCCTGCGCCCTCGCGGCGCACAGCGCTGCGCCTTCAGCCGTAGCGCGCCATCGTCAGCCCGCTGATGTCGATGTCCGGCTTCTTGCCCGACACGATGTCGGCAATGACGCGCCCCGTACCCGCCGCCATCGTCCAGCCCAGCGTGCCGTGGCCGGTGGCCAGCAGCAGGTTCTGCACCGGCGTGGCGCCGATGAGGGGCGTGCCGTCAGGCGTCATCGGGCGCAGGCCGCACCAGAAAGTGGCCTTGCTCACGTCGCCGCCCTTCGGGAACAGATCGGTCACGACGTGGTTCAACGTCCTGCGGCGCGGCTCGCGCAGGTTCAGGCTGTAGCCAGCAAGCTCCGCCGTGCCGCCGACGCGGATGCGGTCACCCAGGCGCGTGACTGCTACCTTGTGCGTCTCGTCCATGATGGTGGATTCGGGTGCGTACTGGGCGTCGGTGATGGGCACCGTGATCGAATAGCCCTTCACGGGGTAGACCGGAATGCGCACGCCCACCGGCGCCAGCAATTGCGGCGAATAGCTTCCGAGGGCCAGCACCACGCGGTCGGCCTTGAGCAGGCCAGCGTCGGTGTGGACACCGGTGATGGCACCGCCGCCTACCTGCAGCGCCTGGATGCGCGTGTTCCAGCGGAACTGCACGCCCAGGGCGCCCGCCATCTCGGCCAGCCGCGTGGTGAACTTGAAGCAGTCGCCGGTTTCGTCGTTCGGCAAACGCAAGGCGCCGACGAACTTTTCCTGCGTCAGCTTGAGCGCCGGCTCGACCCTGCAGAAACCTTCGCGGTCCAGCACTTCAAAGGGCACGCCGTACTGCTTGAGGACGGCGACATCACTGCCGATGTCGTTGAGCTGTTTCTGCGTGCGAAAGAGCTGCAGC
>JAYSYB010000040.1:0-7673 GCA_043716775.1 Rubrivivax sp. | reverse complement strand
GCCCCAACTGCCGTCGAAAGGATGCTCGCTGACGGGCAACAGTTCCAGGTGCGTGAAGCCCATGTCCAGCGTGTAGGGCACAAGTTCCGCGGCCAGTTCGTCCCAGCTCAGCCAGCGGTTGTCGGCATCCGCTTTGCGGCGCCAGCTGCCCATGTGGACTTCATAGATGCTGATCGGCGCGTCCAGCGCATTGGCGGCCTGGCGTGCGGGCGACGGCGGCACCACCGGTGGCATGGCGGCCACGACGCTGGCGGTAGCCGGGCGCAGCTCGCTCTGGCGCGCGTAAGGGTCGGCCTTCTGCGGCAGCAGCGTGCCCGCGCTGTCGAGCAGATCAAACTTGTACCGCGCGCCACTCAACACGCCGGGCAGGAAGAGTTCCCACACACCGCACTCGCGGCGCAGCCGCATCGGGTGGCGGCGGCCGTCCCAGAAGTTGAAGTCGCCGACGACGCTGACGCGGCTGGCGTTGGGCGCCCAGACGGCAAAGGCCGTGCCGGTCACGCTGTCTATCGTGCGGGGTGCGGCACCCAGAATTTCGTAGGGGCGCAGGTGGGAGCCTTCGCCCAGCAGCCAGACGTCCATCTCGCCCAGCACGGTGCCGAAGCGGTAGGGGTCGTCGATGAGGGACTCGCTGCCGCGAGCGTCGTGGCTCCAACGCACGCGCAGTTGGTACCGCCCGGCTGCCGCCGTGGGGCCTTCAAAGAGGCCCGCCGCGTCACGAAGCTTCAGCGGCCAGGCGCGTGCGCCTGCAACGGCCTGCGCCGACACCGCGCCGGGCAAAAAGGCGCGCACCCACAAAGCGCCGTCCGCCGCGGCGTGCGGGCCCAGCACCGCGAACGGGTCGCCGTGGCGGCCCTGGCAAATAGCTTGGACGTCGGTGGTGCTGAGCATCTGCGCTGAGACGATCAAGCCTTGGCGGCCAGGCCCCACACCTCGCGCGCGTATTCACGGATCGTGCGGTCCGACGAGAAGAAGCCCATGCCGGCGACGTTGGCGATCGCCTTCTTCGCCCATGCCGGCTGGTCCCTGTACAGCGCATCGACGCGCGCCTGTGCCGCGACGTAACCGTCGAAGTCAGCCAGCAGCATGTACTTGTCGCCGCGCCACAGCAACGAGTCCACGAGTTCGCGGTAACGGCCCGGCTCGTCGGGGCTGAACTGGCCGCCGCTGATGGCGTCTAGCACCGCCTTGATGCGGGCGTTTTCTTCATAGATGCGCAATGGCTGGTAGCCCGCGGCGTGGCTGTCGGCCACCTCTTGCGTGGACAGGCCGAAGATAAAGATGTTGTCGTCGCCCACCTGCTGGCGGATCTCGATGTTGGCGCCGTCGTCGGTGCCGATGGTGAGCGCACCGTTCAGCGCCAGCTTCATGTTGCCCGTGCCTGATGCTTCGGTGCCGGCGGTAGAAATCTGCTCTGACAAGTCGGCCGCCGGCATGATGATTTCGGCCACCGAGACGCCGTAGTTCGGCACGAAGACGAGCTTCAATTTGCCGCCGATGCGCGGGTCGGTGTTGATGACGCTGCCCACATCGTGGATCAGCCGGATGATGTTCTTGGCCGCGGTGTAGCTGCTGGCGGCCTTGCCGGCGAAGATCACCGTGCGCGGCGTCCACGCGCCATTTTTCAAACCCGTCGGGTCGGCCAGCATCGCCTGGTAACGCGCCACCACCTGCAGCACGTTGAGCAGTTGGCGCTTGTATTCGTGGATGCGCTTGACCTGCACGTCAAAGAGGCTCGACGGGTCCACCACCACACCCGTGGTGGCGCGGATGTGCTCGGCCAGTAGCGCCTTGTTGGCGTGCTTGACGGCCATGAACGCATTGCGGAAGTCTTCGCGGTCGGCGTGCGGCAGCAGGCGCTTCAGTTGATCCAGGTCCAGCCGCCAGCCACTGCCAATGCTGCTGTCGATCAGCGACGCCAGGCTAGGGTTGGCTTGCGCCAGCCAGCGCCGCGGGGTCACGCCGTTGGTCATGTTGATGAAGCGCTCAGGCCACAGGCTGGCGAAGTCGGCGAAGATGGTTTTTGTCAGCAGTTGCGAGTGCAGCGCTGACACGCCGTTGACCTTGTGGCTGCCGACGATCGACAGGTGCGCCATGCGCACGCGCCGTTCATGTCCAAAACCCGCGCCTTCGTCGATCAACGACAGCCCGCGCAGGAATTCGTTGTCACCGGGCCGGTGTGCGGCGGCTTCGGCCAGAAATTCAGAATTGATGCGGAAGATGATTTCAAGGTGCCGCGGCAGCACCTTCTGCATCAGCGCCACCGGCCAGGTTTCCAACGCTTCGGGCATCAGCGTGTGGTTGGTGTAGCTGAAGACCTTTTTCGTTGTTGCCCACGCCGCGTGCCAGCCAAAACCGTTGTGGTCCACCAGCAGGCGCATCAACTCGGCCACGCCTATGGCCGGGTGGGTGTCGTTGAGGTGGATGGCCACCTTGTCCGATAAGTTGGCAAGTGCAGCACGTTCGCCGCCGTGTTCATCCTTGTGGCGCGCCAGGATGTCCTGGATCGACGCGCTGGTGAAGAAATACTCCTGGCGCAGCCGCAATTCGCGCCCGGCGGGCGTGCTGTCGTTGGGGTACAGCACCCAACTGATATTTTCGTACTGGTTCTTGAATTCGGCAGCACGGGCGTAGTCGCCGCTGTTGAAGGCGTGCAGGTCGATCTGGCTCGGCGCCACCGCCTTCCACAGCCGCAGCGTGCTGACGCGCTGGGTGCCGTGGCCCGGGATCACCATGTCGTAGGCTTTGGCGTTGACTTCACCGGCGTGGCGCCAGGTGGGCACCAGGCTCGGGTCGGCGGCGTGTTCGACCCAGCCGCCAAAGTGCACCGGGTAGTGCACGCGCGAGCGCGCAAATTCCCAGGGCGTGCCGTCCTCCAGCCACGGGTCGGGGTACTCGACCTGGCGCCCGTCCTGGATGCTCTGCTTGAACATGCCAAATTCGTAACGGATGCCGTAGCCAAAGGACGGCAACTCCACAGTGGCCATGCTGTCCAGGAAGCAGGCCGCCAGCCGCCCCAGGCCGCCGTTACCCAGTGCGGCGTCAGCTTCGGTGGCGGTCAGGTCTTCCAGTGTGGCTGCATGGGCGCGGGCGGCCTGGCCCATGTCCCCCTTCATGTCCATGGCCGCAAGCGCATTGGACAGCGTGCGGCCGATCAGGAACTCCATTGACAGGTAGTAGACGCGGCGTGCCTTGGCGGCGCGGTCGGCGCTGTCGCCGGCCACCCAGCGTTGGGACAACTGCTCTCGCGCAACCTGCGCCACCGCGTGCATGATCTCCGGGCGTGCGGCGCTGGCGGGTGCTGCGCCCACGGTGTGCAACAGGTGGTGCTGCACGGCCTGGGCGGCGCTGATGGCGGAGTCAAAGATCATTTCTGTGAGAGGAGTGCTTTGGTGTGGCATTGCAGAAGCTGGCGCGCAAAGCGGGCAGGCGGGCAGGATCGCCGGTGTCAGCGAGTGTCCCTGAACGGCGCCCTGGGCGTCAATGCCAGTCGCCAATGCCTGCTTGTAGTTTGGCTACATTGTCTAGTGTCGCCAGCTGCTTCGCCGTCCGGAGAACATTTTGCTTCGACTCCCTGATAACCCAATTTATCAATTGCCTGCACTTTGTTATTGAGGCGATACTTTTACAAGATTTAGAGCCATGCAAGCCGATTTCCAATCGGCGTGAGTCGATTGAGGCTGTAACTTTGTTGCAGTGAACCCATCAAGGAAGAAGCATGAAACCGATTGATGTCGCTCAAGGCCTGGATTTGCCCAGGCGCGCCGTTGCGCTGGTGCTGGCGGGCGGGCGCGGCAGCCGACTGAAGAACCTGACCGACTCGCGCGCCAAACCGGCGGTCTATTTCGGCGGCAAGTTCCGCATCGTCGAGTTCGCCTTGTCCAACTGCATGAATTCGGGCATCCGGCGCATCGGCGTCATCACGCAGTACAAGAGCCACAGCCTGCTGCGACACCTGCAGCGCGGGTGGGCCTTCCTGAAAAGCGAGATGAACGAGTTCGTCGATCTGCTGCCCGCGCAGCAGCGGGTGGACGAAGAAAGCTGGTACCGCGGCACTGCCGATGCGGTCTATCAAAACCAGGACATCCTGGCCGCCTACCGCGCCGACTACGTGGTGGTGCTGGCCGGAGACCACATCTACAAGCAGAACTACGCGCTCATGCTGGCCGACCACGTGGCGCTGGGGCGTGAATGCACGGTGGGTTGCATCGAAGTTTCGCGCCAGGAGGCCACGGCCTTCGGCGTGATGGCCATCGATGAAGACCGCCGCATCACGGCCTTCGTCGAAAAGCCCGCCGACCCACCCACGCTGCCAGGCAAGCCTGACCGCAGCCTGGCCAGCATGGGCATCTATATCTTCAACGCGCGCTACCTGTACCGCGAGCTGGAACGCGACATGGCCGACCCGAATTCCAGCCACGACTTCGGCAAGGACATCATCCCGCGCATGGTCAAGGCCGGCGACGCTGCAGCGCACCCTTTTGAGCTCAGCTGCGTCGGCGGCAAGCCGGGGCTGCCACCGTACTGGCGCGACGTGGGCACGATCGACGCATACTGGGATGCCAACATCGACCTCACTGCCACCGACCCGCTGCTGAACCTGTACGACACCGAGTGGCCGATCTGGACCTACCAGATGCAACTGCCGCCGGCCAAGTTTGTGCACAACCAGGACGACCGCCGCGGCATGGCTATCGAATCGATGGTCTCAGGGGGCTGCATCGTTTCAGGCGCGGTCTTTCGCTCGGTGCTGTTCTCGCAGGTGCGGGTGCACTCTTATTCGCAGGTGCACTGGAGCGTGTTGCTGCCCGGTGTGCAGGTAGGGCGCCATACGCGAATCACCAAGGCAGTGATCGACCGCGACTGCATCGTCCCCGACCACCTGGTGATCGGCGAAGACGCGGTGGCCGACGCGGCGCGCTTTCACCGCACTGAGTCGGGCATCACGCTGGTGACGCGCGAGATGCTGCGCAAGCTCAGCTGAATCGGGTGAAGCGGAGACTCGCAATGAAAGTGCTGCATGTGGCAGCGGAAGTCTTTCCGCTGGTGAAGACCGGTGGCCTGGCCGACGTCGTGGCCGCCTTGCCGGTGGCCTTGGCGGGGCAGGGTGCCGATGTGCGCTTGCTGCTGCCGGGCCTGCCGGCCGTGCTGGACGCTGTGCAGGCGGCGCGTGTGGTGGTCGATATCGGTTCTTGTTTCGGCGCCGTGCGCGTGCGCCTGCTGCTGGCGCGCATGCCGCAGACGCATCTGCCGGTGTACGTCATCGACGCCCCTTATCTTTATCGGCGTGACGGCAGCCCGTACCAAGACAACCAGGGCGAAGAGTGGCCTGACAACTTGCAGCGTTTTGCGCTGCTGGGCTGGGTGGCGGCGCACCTGGCCGCCGATGACGCCGACCCCGCCTGGACGCCCGACATCGTGCATGCGCACGACTGGCACGCCGCGCTGGCCTGCGCCTACATGGCGCACCACCCGCCAACGCGCGCACGCTCGGTCTTCACGGTGCACAACCTGGCCTTTCAAGGTCTGTTTCCGATGGGTGATGGGCCAATGCTGGCCTTGCCGTCTGAACTGCTGTCCGCTGCTGGCTTGGAATTTCACGGTCAGCTCAGCTTCATGAAAGCCGGGCTCCAGTACGCCCACCAGGTCACCACGGTCAGCCCCAGCTACGCCCGCGAGATTGCCACGCACGAATTTGGTTGTGGCCTGGACGGCGTAGTGCGCAGCCGGGGTGACCACGTCAGTGGCATCCTGAACGGCATCGACACCGAGATCTGGAACCCAACCACCGACCCGGCCATTGCCATGCGCTACGACGCCGAGCGGCTGCAGGGCAAGGCCGCCTGCAGGCTGGCATTGCTGAACGAACTGGGCCTGGATGTGCGCGATGACACGCTGCTGCTGACTGTGGTCAGCCGCCTCACCGCGCAGAAGGGTCTGGACCTGTTGCTGGCTGCCCTGCCGCAGCTTTTGCAAGCGGGAGTGCAACTGGCCTTGCAAGGCACTGGCGACCCCGCGCTGGAAGCCGGCTTCCACATGGCGCAGCAGGCACACCCTGGCAAAGTGCATGTGCACATCGGCTACGACGAAGCACGGGCACATCGGCTGCTGGCCGGCGCCGACGCGATCGGGGTGCCGTCGCGCTTTGAGCCTTGCGGCCTGACGCAGATGTACGGTCTGCGCTACGGCACGCTGCCCATCGTGCGGCGCGTGGGCGGGCTGGCCGACACGGTGCGCGACGATGGCGCAGGGGCCGCCGACGGCTTTGCGAACGGCTTCCTTTTTGATGCCGCCACGCCGCAGGCGCTGGAGCGCGCCGTGCTGCGCGCCGCAGCAGTCAAGTCCGAAGGCAAGGGCTGGCGCGCGCGCATGGCCATGGCTATGGCGGAGCCTTTGTCGTGGGCAGCGCCTGCGGAAGCTTACATGGCCTTGTACGACTCGGTGGGCCGCCGAGGCAACGGCGGTTGAGCCCCAGGCCCGCCTGCACACTCCGATGGGTGTGGCCCCTAGCCCTGGGGGTGCGCCACTTTCACGGTCGTTCTAACCTCGCTGCAGCGGTGGGGTTCGGTCCCGCAGCCATCTTTCCAACTGCGAGGACATGCCATGAAATTTCGCCATCCACTCCGCGCCGCTGCAGCGGCCAGCCTGCTTTGCGGCCTGCTGTCCGGCCCGTTCGCCAGCAGCGCTTTTGCCGTTAGCCTTACTCTCACCGAACTCACCGGCGTCACTGGCGGCGCCCTGGCAGGCACTGGGGTTTTCAAGGCCGACCTGTCCAGTGTCGGCCTGGCCAGCATCCTGTCGATCCAGATTGCCGACAACAGCGCGGGCCTGGGCGGTGCAGCGGGCCAGTTTTCGGGCTTCGACCTCGACGCCATCAGGCTGTCCACCACCGACTGTGCCACCGCAGCTTGCGCTGCTGGACTCGTCGGCCTGTCGGTGTTCGACTTCGTGGCCGGCACCAGCTTCAACCCGGGCTTGCAACGCCTGCCCGCCGACCCCAAGCTCTTCGGAACCGACGGCTCGGGCGCAGCAGTGAACAACGCGGTGGCGACGCTGGGCAACTTCGACGGTGAATCCACCACTGTCGCGCCCTTCGGCTTCTTGAGCATGGGTGACAACGGCGCGATCACCTTCAACCTCACTGCCGCTGTATCCACCGCAGGGCTGTTTCTCTACATCGGCGAGGTTGGCAACAACGGTGAAGTTGCCGCCAGTTCAATCCGCGTTCTTGACAACCACGTGCCCGAGCCAGGCTCGTTGGCATTGGCCGGGTTGGCGTTGGCCGGGCTGGTGATCACGGGACGCAAGAGCAGGGTTTGACCGAAGCACTGACCCTGACCGGCCCTGACCGGCCCACGAGCCGTCAGCCACAACCGCTCGCCGGTGCACACTCCACGGACTGGACAAAGGAAGGCCACCGCCATGCACCGTTTTGATCGCCTTGTTCCACTCGCCATTGCAGCCGCCTTCGGCGCGCCACTGGGCAGTCTGGCTGGTTGCGGCGCAGAAGTCGCGGGCACTGCTGCGGCTGTGGCGGCCACGCAGGCCGCCCAAGCCAGCCAGGCAAGAGCCCAGCAGGCCAGGATCGTGGAAGGTGTGAAACAGGGGCAGGACGCAACGGCGGCACGTGCGGCCAGTGCCGCTGACGAGGCGGGGAAGTAGCGAAGGGCGCG
>JAYSYB010000390.1:0-4690 GCA_043716775.1 Rubrivivax sp. | reverse complement strand
TCGGCCAGCGTGTCGTGTGGGGCGCTAGGTGCGGTGCCGGGTGCCGTGCTGGGTGCAGTGCTGGGTGCAGTGCTGGCGCGCGACTGCAGCAGCGCGCGCCGGCACAAGGGCTGCAGGTGCTGCGGCGCACTGGCGTCCAGCGCCGCCAGCGTGGATTGCCAGAAGACGGGTCCGAGCACGGCAGCCTGCTGCAGCGCCAGCCGCTCGTCAGCCGGCAAGGCCCCCAGGCGCGCCTGCAGCACGCCGCTCAGCGTGGCCGGCACGGCCTGCAGGGCAAGCCGGTCTTCTTGCAGCACCCAGTGCAGGCTTTCACCCGGCACCGCGTGCAGCACGCCCTGGTCCAGCAGCATCTGCAGCAGTTCTTCCATGAAAAAAGGGTTGCCGCCGGCGCGCTGCACCAGCAGCGCTTGCAGCGCCGGCGACGGCAACTGAAGCGGTGCCAGCAGCGCTTGCGCCAGCAGCGTGCTGTCGGCTGCCGACAGCGGCAGTAGCGGCACACAGGTGTCGGCGGGGTCCAAGCCACCCGGCCGCCGCTCTTGCAGCGTGGGCCGCGCGGCCAGCAGCACGAGGGTGGGCACGCCCACGTCGCGTGCCGGCAGGCTGCGCATGTAGTCCAGGCTGGCGTCGTCGGCCCAGTGTGCGTCGTCCAGGCACAGCAGCAGCGGCAGGCCGCGGCTGACAGCCATGGCGCCCAGCAGCACGGTGGCGGTGTGCAGCGCGCGCTGGCGGATCTGTGCGCCCTGTTGCGCAATGCCGCGCACGTGCGGGCTGTCGCTGAAATTGAAGCCCAGCAGATGGCCCAGCACTTGCGCTTCGGCCACGGCCGCTTCAGCACCCAGCGCGCCGTGCAGCCAGGGTGCGACGCTGGCTGTGAAGCGTTCTCGCGCCAGCGCCGGGGTGTCGCTGTCGGGCAGTAGCAGCGCGTCGCCGATCAGGTCGCGCAGCGTGGCGTAGGGCACGCGTTCCTGCTGCGGACGGCCCTGCGCCTGCAGCCACAGCGCGCGCTGCGGTTGGGCCAGCGCCCACGATTGCCACTGGCTGAGAACGCGGCTCTTGCCAAGCCCGGCATCGCCCATCAAGGCCACGGTTGCCACGGTTGCCACGGTCGCCACTGGCGCCAGTGGCGCCACGGTTGCCGTGGATGCCCACGCGGCCCCGCGGGCCTCATTCCCACTTTCGCCACTTTCGCCACTCTCGCCGTGCAACTGCTGCCAGGCCTGCTGCAGCGCGGCCACGGCAGCTTCGCGGCCGATCAGCGGCGTCTGCAGCCCTGCCACGCCGCGCTGCGCCGACGCCGCGCCCTGCAGGCGGCGCTGCACGAGCCAGGTGCGCAGCGCGTCTGCATGGCCCTTGACCTGAAGCGGCGGCTGCTCATGCAGTTCAAACTGCCCCGCCACCAGGCGCTGCGTGGCTGCGCTGATGCGCACCGTGCCGGGTGGCGCCGCCTGCTCCATGCGCGCGGCCATGTTGACGGTGGCGCCGCGGATCGTGCCTTCGGCGTCCACGCCACCGCCCAGCAGCACCGGCCCGGTGTGCAGGCCCACGCGCACGTTGAAGCCCGGGTGGCCGTGTTCGCGCCGAACGCGGTCGGCCTGCAGGCGGGCTTCGCTGACAATGAAAAGACCCGCCAGCACCGCGTTTTCTGCATCGTCTTCGCGCACTTCGTGGGTGCCGAAAGCGGCCAGCAGGCTGTCGCCCGCATACTGCAACACCCGGCCGTTATGCCGGTCGACGATGTCGGTGAAGCGCGCCAGCGCGGTGTCCATCACGAGGTGGATGTCTTCAGGCTCCAGCTTGCCGCCCAGCGCGGTGGAACCCACCACATCCACAAACAGCACCGTCACTTGCCGCAGGCGCTGTTCAGGCATGGTGCCGCTGCGCAGCAGGTGGATGCGTTCGCGCAGTGCGGACTGGGCCAGGTCGAGCACGGCGTCGTCGATTTCGCCGCGCAGGCGCTCCAGCGCCAGCAGGCCGGTTTGCAGCAGCTCGGGCGTCATGCGGGCTTGAGCAACGCGCCGCGCAGCAACAGCGCAGCGATCTGATCCAGCCGGTCGACGACGGCATCGGGCGCGGCCGTGGCCACCGGCTCACCATGGTTGTAGCCGTAACTGACCAGCACCACCGGGCAGCCGGCGGCGCGGGCTGCGGCGGCGTCGTTGCTGCTGTCGCCCACCATCAGCGTGCGCGCGGGCGCTGTGCCCAAGGCTTGGCAGGTTTTCAGCAGCGGCAGCGGGTCTGGCTTCTTGCGCGCAAAGGCATCACCGCCAAAGCTGTGGGCGAAGAAGCCGTCCAGCCCCTTGCACGCCAACAGCGGTCGCGCGAAAGCGGTGGGTTTGTTGGTCAGGCAGGCCAACCGCAAGCCGGCTGCGCGCAGGGCTTGCAAGCCTTCAACCACACCCGGATAGACAGCCGCAAACTGGCCGTTGATGGCCAGGTAGTGGTGCTGGTAGCGCGCCCAGGCCTGATCAAACAGCCAATCGGGCGCGCCGGCTGCGGCCAGCGTGCTGCGGATCAGATGCTCGGACCCCTTCCCCACCGTGCGCAGGATGAAGTCGCGGCTGACTGGCGCGTAGCCCAGGTCGGCGAGCATGCGTGTCAGTGCCACATCGAAGTCAGCCACGGTGTCGATCATCGTGCCGTCCAGATCAATGATGGCGGCGTCGAAGTCCAGGCTCACCGTGCAGACACCTTGCGCGGGGCGCCGCCGTGCGCGTCCAGCCAGGCCATGAATTCGCGGTACCAGAGCAGCGAGTTCTGGGGCTGAAGCACCCAGTGATTTTCATCCGGAAACCACAGCAACCGGGCGTCGACGTCGCGCGCTTTCAGGGTGTTGTAGTAGGCCAGACCGTTGCAGTCGGGCACGCGGTAGTCCTGCGCGCCGTGGATCACGAGCGTGGGTGTGTTCATGGCGCCAGCAAAGGTGGCGGGGCTCTGCGCCAGCACGCGCGGCAGGTCTTGCCAGTAGTTGGCGGCCAGGTCCTTGGGGCGTACGGGGTACGAATCAGCGCTGAAGGTGGCCACGCGGTCAAAGACGCCGGCGTGGCAGATATAGGCCCGGTAGCGTCCCACCGGCCATGCAGGCACGTGCCCATTCATCCACGCCACCAGGAAGCCGCCGTAGCTGCCGCCGGTGGCGAAGACGCGGTTCCTGTCAGCCCACCGTTGCGCCAGCAACCAGTCGGTGCCGGCTTCGATGTCCTGCAATTCCAGTTCACCCTGACGGCCGATGAGGCTGTGTTTGAAGGCATGGCCGAAGCCAGTGGAGCCGTGGAAGTTGACCTGCGCGATGACGTGGCCGTGGCTTGCAAAAACGTGTGGATTCCAGCGGTAGCCAAAGGTGTCGCCCGCCGCCGCATGGGGGCCGCCGTGGATGACATGGGTGATCGGATAAGTAACGAGATGAGTGGCGGCGCGCTTGCGCTGCGGGTTGAAGGCGGGCGGAAAGGTCAGCCACATCTGCACCTCATCGCCGAGCGCCCCGCGCACTGCGACTTCTTTGACTGCGCCCATCTTCACCTGCGCCAGCAACGCGTCGTTGAACGACTCCAGGCGCCGCGGTTCGTGCGTGCCGCAGCGGGCGTGGACGCGCACCGGGTGCAGCGCGCTGTCAGCGGCCACCAGCAGCACATCGGCCACGAGGTCAAAACCCTGCACCCAGCCGCCCGCGTGGGCGACCTGCGCGCTGCCGCGACCGCTGGCGCTGGCGCTGGCGATCTGATGCCGCCACACATGACAACGGCCGCGCTCTTCCGCCGTGAAGTGGATGGCACTGCCGTCCGCCGACCAGCGCAGCGGCAAGTCCACCGAACCTGGCCACTGTGCACCCAACACACGCCACGGCCGGCGGGGTTGGTGCACATCAAAAAGCGCCAGTTGGCTGTGGGCGGTGTGCACGCGGCCGACATGCGCAGCGACGGCAGCCAGTTGTTGCCCGCCGGGGCTGTAGCGCGGGCCGCCGAAGTCCCATGCGGCGTCCTGTGCCAAGGTCTCGACGCGGCGTGTCTTCAGATCCATTTCCACCAGCGCCAACGGATTGCCCAGCCGGGGCACGGCGGCGGGGTCGTGCACAAAGGCGATGGCCTTGCCATCCGGCCGCAGGTCGTAACCCGCGCTGCCTTCGTCCACGCGCGGCAGCTCCAGGCGCGTGCCGGCAAAGAGGTCGGTGATGCGGCAGCTGGCGACGTCCAGCAGCAGCAAGTGCAGCACCCGGCCCATCGGCACGAAGTGGTCCCAGTAGCGGTAGAAGGCCTGGGCTGTGGCGTAGCCGGTTTCCTTGCGCGCCTTCCACTGCTTGTGCTGCCGGCCTTGCGCTGCGGCGGTCTTCAAGTGGGGCCAGACCCAGGCCGTGAAGACGATGCGTTTGCCGTCGGGCAGCCATTTGAAGGACTCGATGCCGGGGCCGAAGTCACTGGCGCGCGTGGCCTCGCCGCCATCGGGCGCAATCAGGTAAAGCTGGGCCGTGTCGTCCTTCTTGCCGCCCTGTTCGCGCTTTGCCACGAAGGCGATGCGGTCACCGCGCGGTGACCACGCGGGCTGCCCGTCCTTGGCGCCGCATCGTGTGAGCTGGCGCGGACCGGCAACGCCAGTGGTGTCCAGCAGCCACAGCGCGCTGCGACTTTCATTCTTCGTGGCATCAAAACTCGTCACTGAACAAACCGCGCGCTGACCGTCTGGCGCCAAAGAAACGGCA
>JAYSYB010000389.1:0-14135 GCA_043716775.1 Rubrivivax sp. | reverse complement strand
CGGCACATCGGCCAGGCTTGCTGGCAAGATGCCGCCGGATGCGCCGCCAGGCAGGTAGGCATAGAGATCATGGCCGTCCAACATGCCACCACAGTGCTCCGTCAGCAACTCGGCCAAGGTGATGCCGGCGGGCGCCAGCTTGACGCCAGGGTGCTTGATGCGACCGCTGACCGAAAAGCTGCGCAGGCCTTTGCGGCCATGGCGCCCTTGCGCCGCAAACCAGTCGGCGCCCTGCTCCACAATTCTGCGCACCCAATACAACGTCTCGAAGTTGTGTTCCAGCGTCGGCCGCCCGAAAAGGCCGACTTCCGCGACATAGGGTGGCCGCAAGCGTGGCAGGCCGCGCTTGCCTTCGATCGACTCGATCATGGCCGACTCTTCGCCGCAGATGTAGGCGCCAGCGCCGCGTCGCAGTTCGATGGGCGGCAGCAGCAGGTCGGCAAGATGCGACCGCGCATGGTCCAGTTCTGCATCCAAAAGCTGGCGGCAGGCGTGGTATTCGTCGCGCAAGTAGATGTACGCGGCATCCACCCCCACGGCCCAGGCAGCGACGAGCAAGCCTTCGATGAAGCGGTGAGGGTCGCGTTCCAGGTACCAGCGGTCCTTGAAGGTGCCGGGCTCGCCTTCGTCGATGTTGACGGCCATCAGCCGCGGCGCCGCTTGGGCGCGCACGATCTGCCATTTACGCCCTGCCGGAAAGCCTGCGCCGCCCAGGCCGCGCAAGCCTGAACCCGCCAGCGTCTGGATGACGGCGTCAGCGCTGCGGCGGCCTTGATGGCAGTCGCGCAGCAGTGCGTAGCCGCCTTGCGCAACGTAAGCGTCGAGCGTGGTGTGCGGGCCTGGTGCGTCTTCGCGGTCACCGCGTTGCACACTGGCCAGCACCGCGTCGACGGTGGCCTGCAGCACGGGCTTGTGGTGAACGACGGCCACCGGTGCCTGCTCGCAGCGGCCCAAGCAGGGTGCAGGGATCACGCGCACGTCACAACCCAGCAGGGCGGGCAGCCGCTGCAGCAGTGAGGCCGCGCCGGCCATCTGGCAAGGCAGGCCGTCGCACACGCGCACCGTCAGTGCGGGGGGCTGCGGCAAGTTGCCATCAGCGTCTTCGCGCACCACGTCAAAGTGGTGATAGAAGCTGGCCACCTCAAAGATCTCGGCCTGCGACAACTTCATGCACTGCGCCAATGCGGCCAGGTGCGGCGTGCCGAGCTGGCCGTGGTGGTCCTGGATGCGGTGCAGGTATTCGATCAATAGCTCACGTCGCAGCGGCTCAGCGCCCAGCAGAACCTGCACATCGGCCAGCGCGGCGGGTGTCACCACGCGGCCCTTGGGCTGCTGGCGCTTGCGGCGGCGGCTGGTTTCTGCGGCTTCTGCGGCTTCTGCGGCCTGTGCCGCATTGGCGCTCACGATGGGAATCACGGCATTCATGGGGGTCTGACTATTGGCGCAGCGGCCTGCGCTGTCCAATGACTTGTGTGAACCGGGCGATTCGTCTTTCTGATCAAGAACGCAGCGGAATCCGGGCTTCGGAAGGTCAGGCACCGCACACGACCAGCGGTCCGCTGTGCGCAGCGGCCTCGGCCCGCCAGTGCGCGTCTTGCGCAAGGGCCAGCGCGGCAGCCACTGCGCGCGATACCGTCACCGCTGGCGCCGTCATGAACCCGATCGGCGTGCGCAGCACCGGCGCGGTTAATGGCCGCGCCTGCAGCGCCCCATGGGTGGCCAGCGTGGCCACCAGCGCACCAGGCAGCACGGTGGCCAGGGTTCCGCTCTGCACGGCCACCAGCAGCGCCAGCACCGAATTGGTCTCCAGCGCCGGCTTCACCTTCAAGCCCAGCCCGTGGAAGACGCCGTCCAGGATCACGCGGTTGTGCATCTCGGCGCTTAGCAGCGCAAGCGGTTGCGCCCCGGCCTCGGCCCAAGTGATGGGCGCGCCAAAACGCAGGCCGCCGATGGCGGGCACGCGCCGCAGCGGGCGTGCATTTGCCACTGCCCGCTGCAGCAGGTAGTAGTGCTCAACGAATTGCGGCCAGGCCTGCAGCCGCGTGCCGCGCAGCGCGGACAAGCGGTCGGTGTAGCCCAGGCCCAGGTCGATGGTCAGGCGGTCCAGGCCGCCTTCAATCTCCTGCGACGACAGCGACCGCACCTGCGGGACGATGCCGGGGTGGATGCCGATCAACCGCGCTGCGAAGCGCGCCGCAATCGGTAGCGCCGTAGGCACGGTGCCGATGACCAGCCGGCCGCGCGGCTGGCCCACACCGCTGGCCAGTTCCTGCGCCAGCAACTCCTGTTCATGCAGCACGCGGTGGGCGGTGGCCAGCACGAGTTCGCCTTCGGGCGTCAGGCCTTCGTACTGGCGGCCACGGCGCACGATGGTGGCGCCCAGTTGCGCCTCCAGCGAGCGCAGTGCATTGGACAACGCAGGCTGCGTGATGTGGCAAGCGGTGGCGGCACGGCCGAAGTGGCGGTGCTGTTCCAGCGCGGCCAGGTAGCGGTAGGCGTCGATCAGGTTCACGGCGGCGATTAGACCAGCGCGCGCTGTGGGGTCTGAAGATGCGGGTCTGCAGCAGGGGGAATCTGAGACCGACGCTCAGCGCATGACCCCAGGACCGGCAATGGGCGGTGCCCCATTGCAGGGGAGCGCAAGGCATCGATTGCAGGGCGCCCAGCGCGCTGCGGTCAAGCGGCTGCGGGGATTCGACAAGGTGCGAAACCGCGGCCCGGGCGCTTCATTCGGGAACTGCGCCCCAAAATGACACCAACGCGGCGGCTCGAATGTCATCACTGCTGGATGACGGAAACGTTAGCTTGACCCGCATTGCGCGCTGGCCCGCTGCAGCGTTCGTTCGCGGTCGTTGTTTGCGGCCCGTTCAGGCGGTGCCATTGCGCAGGAGCAGAACATTGTCGTAGGGCAACGCAGCAACGCGCTCGCGCGAAACCGCGTACTCCGAACTGGCCGCACGCGCATGCTGAAGGCTGGGCGGAATCCGATGCACCGAATAGCCGAACCGGTCCAGCAGCGCAAAAAAGTCGGCCGCCGAGAAGCCAGCAGCCTGCATCTGTTGCTGCGACCATTCCATGATGATCGCCAGGTCCGGCGAGTGAACAAGGACGGGTGCGAGGTGATTCAGCACCAGCAGCTCGAAGCCTTCGACGTCGATCTTCATCAGATCGATGGGCCTGTCACCGACCAACTGCGGCAACGTTCGGGTGGGCACCACCAGGCGCCGGTCTCCGGGCGCACGGGCCACCGCAGGCGACGCCAGGCCCGCATTGGCTGCACGGCCGTCGGGCACGTTGAACTCGATGTAGCCCTCCCTGTCCGACACCGCAAAGTCGTGAATGGTGATGGGGCACATAGACCAGTTGATGCGGCTGTTGCGCCGCAGGAGGTCCACCATGCGTGGATTTGCCTCCACGCTGATGACAAACCCGCAGCCGCTGGTGCCGATGCGCGACGCGGCCAGGCAGGTGAAATAACCGAAGTTGGCACCGATATCCAGGAAGCCGGTGTCGGGGGTCATCGAGTTGATGATGAAGCGGCTGATGTCTTCCTCCCACTGGCGGTAGACGATGAGCTGCGGCGCCATGATCTCGTCAGTGGAATCGATGAAGTACTTGTTGCCGTAGATCGTCTGCACCAGCACGCTCCCGTCAGGCAGTGTTGCTGCGAACGGCCCCACCAGCATCCGAATGTCATCCACGGCACGCCGCAGGTGCTGCATTTCAGCGGTCAGAGCGTCAATTTTTTCTGCAAGTTCGTTCATGGTGGGTGCCCAGAGGCGACGAAGGGTTCTCAACAAACGGACTCGCAATTGAACGTGTCCCCAGCGCTGCAGAAAGCTTGACGGGTCAGAGATAAGGCTCTATCTCTGCGCCCACCCCGAAGGCCTGGGCCAGGTCCAACTGGTGGAGGTGCACAAACTGCGACGATTCGAGCATGTGCAGCGCGGCGTGTCGCAGCGTTGGCTGCTTGCGCAGTACAACCATCCACTGTTCGTCCACATCGGTCCTGTCGAGGATCAGATCGAACAACTCGACGATGTCTTCGCGCGCCAACATCGGTCAGGGCCCGTTCGCGCCGAGCGAGCCAAGGCGCACGATGGCAGCCCTGTATTGCGTCACCATGCGCGCGACATCGCGCGATTGTTTTTGCAGCCCTGCCAGCTGGCGCGTGATGGCGTCGATGTCGACGAGCTTGGCGCGGATGGCTGAGTCCTGTTCTTGCAAGTGAAGCTCCAGCGCGCGCTGACGGACCTGCAGATGCTCCAGGGTTTGCAGCAAGTCGTTCGCGACCGGCGCGGTCCGGCGCGTGTTGGCGTGCTCGCGCCAGGAACGGACCACATCTGCGCCAGCATCGCCCAGCAGGCCCGACAGCACCACTCGGATACGGAAGTCCTCGAAGGTGTCTGCACCCGCACCCATGCGATCAATGTCGCCGTGCCTGGGCTTCTTGCCCGAAAGCAGCTCGAGCAACCGGTTGGCGCGGTCAATGGAATTCGGCGTCAAGACTCTGCTCCCGGTGCACTGGCGTTGCGTGCGATCTCCTTCAGCGACTTGCCTGCGGAAGTCTTGAGCAATCGGGCCATCAAGCCGCGTGCAGCTCGCCGACGGAAGGATTCGTGCGCCGGCGCGGCAACGGCCTGCGGAACCGGGCCGAAGCGGTCCCGGTTGCGCACGCAGAACTCCTCCGAGGCGAACATCCCGACCGCCACATCGAGTGCCGATCGCGCATGCCTCTTTTCGTTGATCACCTGTTCGTTTTCCGGCTCACGGTCCAGGATCAGTCGGTACAGGTCAACCACTTCGTCGCGGCTTAGCACATCAACTCTCCACAGCCAGCAGCGGTAGATTCTGCATGATCGAGGCACGGCACCGCACGATGGAAGCCCGCGTGTGCTGCAGCTTGTCGCGCAAGGCCGCCAACTGGCCGCAGGATGCGTCCAGAAGCTGCAGCTCGCGCAACAAAGTCGCATCGATGCGCGCGAGGCCTAGATCGATCGCCTGTTGGCGCTGAACCAGCTTCTCCAGTGCGTGCATCAGTTCACTGCTGTCGGGATTGTCGATGCGGCGCCGAATCTCTTGCCGCCAGCGATCAACCAGCTCAGCCCCTGCTGACCCAACGCCGCCTTTGGTCAGCAAGCGAACCCTGAAGGCCTTGAGGCTGTCGCAAGCCTCAATGAGGTCGCAGTCTTCCTGCGTTGACGCGTCGCGCGCCAAGAGAACGGCAAGCAGCCGCCTCGCGCGATCCTGGTCGACCGGGTTCATCGCCGCCCGGCCGCAACGGCTGCGGCGAAAAAGCCCTCAAGGCCCGCAGCCATCCTGGACCGCGTGAATCGCTGTTGATATCGCAGGCGCCCTGCCTGGCCCAGGCGAGCCCGTTCGGCCGGGTCGGACAGCAACTGCTGCAATGACGCTGCCAGCTGCTGCGCGTCGCCCACGGGGTTGAGGATGCCGCTCTGTCCGTGTTCCAGCACCTCCCGCATGCCACCCACGTCAGAAGCGATGACGGGTTTGGCCCAACGCATGGCTTCGATCAGGATGAGCCCGAAGCTTTCGAACCGGCTGGGCGCTACGAAGACGTCACAGCCCGCGTAGAAGCGTTCCAGGGCTTGGTCATCGACATAGCCCACGAATTTCACCGTCAGCTGTGGCAGGCGCGCCTGGGCGCGGCCGAGAGCCGACTTCAAGTCGCGCACAAAAGAGTCGCTTTCGCCAGGCGAATGGCCGACGAACTGGATCTCAACGGGTGGCGTGTCGGCTGGCAGCAGCAGCAGTGCCCCCGCCAGCGTGTCCGGGCCTTTGCGCGCTTCCAGGCGGCCGACGAAGAGAATCTTGATTGCCGCGCCTGCTGCTGGCGGCGTTGCCAGGGTCAGCGCCGGCGCCGCGCCAAGTCCATGCGGGACCACGCTCATCGGAATGCGACCGGCGCGAAGCTTTGTTCCGTAGGCGCTGTCGATCTCGCGCACGATTTCCTCGGAATTGGCAAGGATGGCCGCACTGTTCTCAAGCAGCCAACGTTCGCCCGCAATCACGGGCTCCACGTGGTTGCTCCGGTAGCCCGCATCCGAAGTCCACTCCGGCTTGAATGGCAGTGCCAGCCGGTAAGTGGTGTGCAGGGACGTCACCACAGGCGCGGCAAGATTGGCCACGCAGAGCAGACCCTCCAAGTCCCAGATCGGTGCCGACACCACGTCCACACCCCAAATGGCTTTGGCCCGTTCGATCTCGGCCACTACTGCCTCGGCGCGGCGAAGCACCGAGCCAGGCACATGGACGGGCGGCAACATCATGGTTTCGTCATCAAAACAGTCTGCGACAAAGTGCACCCAGACGCCGTCGAGCACATCGACATAAGCGCTCTCAAGCGGGCTGCGGGTGATGACGTGCACTTCATGGCCCAGGTCCACCAGGCCCAGTGCGCACTCGTGCGTCCACCGGGCGATCCCCGCCGTGTCATTCGGCGGGTAGCCCTGGCTGACAAAATAGATGCGCAGCGATTTGCTGTTGGTTTGGTAACGCCGGTCTGACCGCAGCGGTTGAAAGTCACCCGGTGCGGCCGAGCCCACCAAGTGGGCCGACACCCGCGCATGGCGGGAGACGTCGGTTCCGAGTGAAATCCCCTCCGCGATGCCGGCTTGCAGCTCGGACATCAGGCGGTCGTAGTGGGCGACGGAAACCTTCTTGTGATCCAGGAACCAACGGTTGGAGAACTCGATGTCGGCTCTGTACCGGCTGATCTCCCCGAAAAGCTCGTTCATGTTCATCTGCGTGCGGGCACCATGCTTGAGCACGAAGTAACTCTTGCTGCGCGAAGGTGCCAACAGCGAGGTCGGGATTCGTTCGGATGTGCGGGTATGACTGGGCGCGTACTTGTGCAAGACATAAGCGTTGGGCAAGGTGACGATGCGTTGGCCCAGATCAAAGATCCGCGCGCAGATATCGGTCTCGTCCAGCATGTAGGCGAACACTTCGTCGAAGCCACCGATGCGCATCAGGTCGCTTCGCCTGAATGAGCAGTTTGTACCCAACAAAGACGGGAACGCAAAGCCGACGCCCGCAGTCAGCAGCTGTTCGGGATCCAGGTGCGAGGTGAAGCGCGCGTTGCCCAGGCGGTCGCAAATCGTGTACCTGCATTGGAAGGCCATCCCGGTGTGGTCGATCGTGAAGCCGCCCACGCCACCGACGTTGTCGTCGCAGTAGGGGCGCATCAGGCGTTCGACCCATCGCGGGTGCGCGATGGCGTCGTCGTCGATGAACATCACGATGTCGCCGACACTGGCTGCGATGCCGATGTTGCGCGACTCGGACAGGTTGCGCGAATCGCACCTCAGCAGCTTGAACGCATAACCGTCAGCCCGCATGGATTGAAGCACCTCCTCCGTGTTGTCCGTCGAGGGGCCGTTGACGACCACCAGTTCGGTGGCGGCGAAACTCTGTGCAGCTATGGACCGGATGACCGCTGACAGGTAGGGGCCGCGGTTGTAGGTGTTGATGACGACACTAGCGTTCATGGACTGGGCAGGGTTCAGGAGTTCAGTGGGGTCGATGCGCCTGTTGCGCTTGACCGGGGCTTGGTGTCGCAAGCGCCTGGCACACGCAACCCCGATTCGAAGTCTAAGCCGTCGGCTCCGGCAGCTTACTTTGAGTTGGACGTCTGGGCTTCCAATCCTGGCCTTGCAGCGGCGGCGGCGCGCCGAGCTGTCGCCAGCGCTCAAGTGGCGTGCCGGTCCACCCGACCCACAGCGGTGCCCAGTCGCCGTAAATCGCTGCCAAGCCCGGGTTTTACGGCTGCTTATGATGCAGGACCACCCTAGCGAAAGGACCACCCCATGCATGCCTGGCTTTGCGAAACCCTGGACGGCGTTGACGCGCTTCAATGGCGTGAACTGCCCACCCCCGAGCCGAAAGCGGGTGAGGTGCGCATCGCCATCAAGGCCGCCAGCCTGAACTTTCCCGACCTGCTGATCGTGCAGGGCAAGTACCAGTTCAAGCCCGCGCTGCCCTTTGTGCCCGGCTCTGAATTTGCCGGACTGGTGGACGCGGTGGGCGAAGGCGTCACGCACCTGAAGCTGGGCGCGCCGGTGGCGGCCATTGCAGGCACGGGCGGCTTTGGCACCCATGCCGTGGTCAACGCCGCGCAGGTGCTGCCGTTGCCACCCGGTTTTGACATCGACGACGGCGCTGCATTCGCCTTCACCTACGGTACTTCACACCACGCGCTGATGGACCGCGCGCAGCTCAAAACCGGCGAGACCGTGTTGGTGCTGGGCGCTGCGGGCGGCGTGGGCACCGCTGCGCTGCAGATCGCGAAGGCGGCAGGCGCCACCGTCATCGCCGCTGTCTCCACCGACGAGAAATGCGCGCTGTGCCGCGAACTGGGCGCCGACGCCACGCTTAACTACAGCACCCAAAACGTGCGCGACACGCTGAAGGCGCTCACCGGCGGCAAGGGGCCCGACGTGGTCTATGACCCGGTGGGCGGGGAGATCGCCGAGCCTGTCTTCCGCAGCATCGCCTGGCGCGGCCGTTATCTGGTGGTGGGTTTTGCCGGCGGCGGCATACCCGCGCTGCCGTGGAACCTGGCGCTGCTGAAGGGCGCGTCGGTCGTCGGCGTGTTCTGGGGCGACTTCGTCAAGCGAGAACCGAAGGCTAACGCCGCAGCGCTGATGCAGCTGGCGCAGTGGTACACCCAAGGCAAGATCAAGCCGGTGCTGGACCAGAAGATGCCGATGTCCCGCATCCGCGACGCCTACGCGCGCATGGGTTCGCGCCAGGTACTGGGCAAGCTGTTGTTGGTCAACCCGCCGATCAACCCACCGACCAACCCGTAACCGGGCGCATCCACTGCGGGAAGCGGGCCCGTAACGCGCTAGCATCATGGCCTCTCAGTTCAGGAGAGCCAGCCCGTGGCCGTCAAGGTACTTATTCTCGAAGATAACCCGGTCGCACGCAGCTTCCTGTGTCGCGTGGTGCGTGAAAGTTTCAGCGACTCGATCCTGCTTACAGAAGCCGGCGACCTGGAAAGCGCGCGTAAGCACATTCTGCTCACAGGCGGCTCGCAGGGTCTGCATGGCGTCGATCCTTTCAAGCTCATCCTTGTCGATCTGGAATTGCCCGACGGCAACGGCATGGAACTGCTGGCTGAGTTGACGCACTACCCGGCCACCAAGATCGTCACCACGCTGTATTCCGACGACGACCATCTGTTCCCAGCGCTGCAATGTGGTGCCGACGGTTACCTGCTGAAGGAAGACCGCTTTGAAGTGCTGGTGGAAGAGCTGCAGAAGATCGTGCGCGGTCAGCCACCGCTGTCGCCGGCAATAGCCCGGCGCTTGCTCACCCACTTCCGCAGCGGCACCGGGGGCGCCGCAGATTCGCAGCCGCCGGACTCGGGCTTTGCACCCGCCGCCTTCACCACCAGCAAACCGGTCCCCATCGAAAAGCAACTGGACCATGAACGCCTGACACCGCGCGAAAGCGAAGTGCTGACGTACCTGAGCAAGGGCTTCACGATCAAGGAGATCGCCAGCCTGATGGGCATCAAGTGGTTCACGGTCAACGACCATATCAAGTCGATCTACAAGAAGCTCAACGTGTCCAGCCGCGCCGAAGCTGCGGTGCTGGCCAGCAAGCAAGGCCTTGTGTGATCGCGGGCGGCAGCGCCAGGCGCTAGCCAAAACACCGCCCTCTTTACCGCGACCCTCTCCACGACCGCACCGCGGCCATGCCCGCCACACCCCCCGGCGGCGCCCTGCCCCAGCCTGCGCCCCGCGCGGCCTCCGCAATTTCGGGCTTTGAGCCCAGCACGCTGGACCCGCAGCCCGCAGAGCGGCGTCCACTGATCTGGATCGGCTGGCGCCGCCGCGGCATGGTGGTGGTGGCGTTGCTGGGTTGTCTGGGCGTGTTCCTGCTGGCGCGCTGGCTGGCAGGCACGCCGCACCTGGACTCGCAATGGGCCAGCAACGCGCGCGGCCAGCTCATGCTGCAGAACAGCCCGCTGCCTGAACTGCAGGGCTTTCAGGGCCGCACGCTGTTGGCAATCGGCAGCGGTACGGCGCAGGACGCCCCCATGCCCGTCGATGCCGCCTTGTTGCACCGCTCGCCACGCTGGCAGGTGGACGATGCCGCACGTGCACGCCAGACTGCGCAGAACGAAAGGCTGTCGCAGCTGCTCGCCACGGGCGCGGTGCGCCTGCACTTCGACAACGGCCTGGCAGTCACGGCACCTGCACAGCTTCGTGGTTATGCCGGCTTGGGGTTGATGGTCTGGCCGCTGGCCGGGTTGGCCTGGATGCTGCTGCTGTTTGCCGCCGTGGTGATGCTGGCCAGGCCCGATTTGCGCAACGGCCTCTTCATGCTGATGTCGCTGTGCCAGGCCGGCAACCTGCTGTTCATCGCGCTGGAAACCCTGCACGGCCTGGGTCTGCCAGAAGGCGCCATTCTTGCCGACCTGAACCTGCGGCTGACGCTGGACGCCTGCACCGGTGCCGCCGTGTTGCATGCCTTCGCCCTGCATCCGCACCGGCTGCCGCAGGCGCGCCGCATCGCTGCAGCCACGTGGGTCGGCGTGCTGCTGGCGCTGGTGTTGCTGCACACGGGCGCGCTCACCCCCGTCTGGTGGTGGGCGCAGGGCCTGTGCCTGGCGCTGGGCGTGGGGGCGCTGGCCGTCATCAGCCTGTCCTACCGGCAAGAGCCCGATCCCTTTGCGGTTGTCATGCGGCGGCTGCTGCTGATCGCACTGGCCACACTTGTGCTGGTGACGGTGGCCGTGGCAGCGTCGGCGCGCCGGGCGGACGTGGCGCATGGCGTGGCCGTTGCGGCGTCGGTCTCGTGGTACTTGTTCTTGGCGTCGCTGCTGCTGCTGACGCCCTTTTTGGCGCGCAGCCGCCTGCTGCTGCGCGAATTTGCCATGCTGGCCGGCATCAGCACAGTCGCCGCTTCTGCCGACCTGTTATTCGTGGCGGTGTTTTCGTTTGGGCCTGTCACGTCATTGGCGGTGGCGGTGTTTGTGGCGCTGGCGGTGTACGCCGGCGCGCGGCAGTTCATCCTGAACCACATGCTGGGCCGCAGCCTGTTGACCACCGAACGCACCTTCAACCATCTCTATCGCGCCGCGCGCGAAGTGCAGGCCCGCCCGCAGCGCCACCCCCAGGTGCTGGCGCAGTTGCTGCGGGACCTGTTCGAACCGCTGGAGCTGAACCGCGTGGACCGCGTGCCAGCCCGCGCCCGCGTGCTGGGCGGCGGATCGGCCCTGGTGGTGCCGTTGCAAGCGGCTGGCGATGACGCGCCCATGACCGCCGCGCTGCAGCTGCGCTACGCCCAACGCGGGCAGCGCCTGTTCACGCACGACGACGCGCGCCTGGCCGACCGTGTGGTCGAGCAACTGCGACGCGCAATGGCTTACGACCAGGCCGTAGAGCGCGGCCGCCATGAAGAGCGCCAGCGCTTGGCGCAAGACCTGCACGACGACATCGGTGCCCGGCTGCTGACGCTGATGTACCAGGCGCCGAACCCGGAGCTGGAAGACTACATCCGCCACACCTTGCAAGACCTGAAGACGCTGACACGGGGCCTGGCCGTGTCCGAACACCGGCTGTCGCACGCCGCGGCCGAATGGAAGGCTGACCTCAGCCAGCGCCTGTCGGCCGCGCAGGCCCAACTCGGCTGGGCCCTGAGCTTCGACGCCGACCTGCTGCTGTCGGTGGTGCAGTGGTCGGCATTGACGCGCGTGTTGCGAGAACTGGTCAGCAATTCGCTCTACCACGGCAATGCCAGCCGCATCGATGTGTCGCTGCAGTTCGAAGGCGCGTGCTTGCGTCTCAGCGTGGCCGACGACGGCCAGGGCCGCGCGCCCCAGGCGTGGGCCCACGGGCTAGGGTTGGGTGGCGTGCGCAAGCGCGTCAAACTGCTGGGTGGCCAGGTGGCTTGGCGCGAAAACGAACCGCGCGGCATCGTCTGCGAAGTGCGCGTGGACAACTTTCAACCACCCCAGTAGCTGCCTCAGCAGTGACCCAGGCCATGTCAACCGTGGGCCGGCCCGTCCGTTGAGTGGGGAGCCGTGATAGTGGCACTCCTGTGGCGCGCGAGACCGGCACAGGCCAGCAGCTTGAGACCCCATGACACACCTGAGTGCGACGAGCGTGAAATCCGAGGACAATAGAGGCTTCGCGTCGACCGGGGCGCCCTTCCCGGCCTCCATCTGCCATGACCACTCGTCGCTCGCCCATCACCCCCGAAACCACCAGCGGGCCGAAGCTCCGCCAGACGCAGGCCGAATACACGGCAGCGCGGCCGCATGCCGAACCTGGCGTGAAGCCGATGATGTCCAGCTCCAAGATGTATGTCTGCATCAAGTGCCACGCGAACTTCAAAACCGGCGACGGCAAGCCCGATCCGCGTCTGCGCGGCCTGGGCCGCTGCAACAACTGCCTGGGCATAGCGGTCGCCACCCCGTAATCTGGCACTCAATCGGTATTGGTTCGTTGTCGTTTGACAGTTCTCTGATCTATCAACCCCTGAAACTGGAGCGAGACTTTACATGTCCTCAAGCAATCGCCGTATCTTCCTGATTCAAGTGGCCGCCTGCGGCTCGGCCCTGGCCGCTAGCGCGGCGCAAGCGCAAGCCGCCAAGGTCGATGAGAAGGACCCGCAAGCCGTGGCACTGGGCTATGTGGCTGACACCGCCAATACCGACAAGAAGAAATTTCCCAAACATGCCAACGACCAGAAGTGCAACAACTGCGCGCTGTACCAAGGCAAGCCGGCAGACGCTGTAGGCGGCTGCCCTTTGTTCGGCACCAAGCAGGTCGCGGGTCCCGGTTGGTGCAGTGCCTGGGCGAAGAAAGGCTGAACATAGGCCGCCCCTCAGACTGTCTGCGACGGCCCCTCGGGGCCGTTTTCGTTTCAGCGCCGCAGCCGCATCTGCGCCACCTCTTCCGCAATCGCCATCGATGCCGTAAGACCTGGGGACTCGATGCCAAAGAGGTTGACCAAACCCGCCACGCCATGCTGCGCCGGACCGTCAATGCGGAAGTCCGGCGCCGTCTGCCCGGCGCCGTGGATCTTGGGCCGCACGCCGCTGTAGGCAGGCTGCAGCGCACCGTCAGGCAGGCCCGGCCAGTAGCGCCGGATGGCGTCCACAAAGGCAGCGCTGCGGCGCGCGTCGACGGCGTAGTCGATCTCTTCAGGATCATCCACTTCCAGCCATTCCAGATCGGGCCCGAAGCGCGCCTGGCCACCCAGGTCGAACGTCAGGTGAACGCCTAGCCAGGCGTCCACGGGGGCCGGGTACACCAGGCAACCAAAGGGCGAAGCGCCCGCCAGCGTGAAGTAGCTGCCCTTGGCGTAGCGAGCCTGCGGCACGTACTGCGCCTGCAGGCCTTTGAAGCGGTGCGCAAGCCCGCAGGCATGCAAGCTGGCGGCATTGACAACGTTCTGCGCTTCCAGTTCAAAAGGCCCCGCTTCCGACGCCACCTGAACCACTGCGGGCCGGTCCGACACGAACTCTGCACCCAGCACCCGCGATTGCAGCGCCACCACGCCGCCGGCCCGTTCCAGATCGCCTTGCAGCGCCAACATGAACGCATGGCTGTCGATGATGCCGGTGGCAGGCGACCACAGCGCCTGCGTGCAGTGCAAGGCCGGCTCACGATAACGCACCTGCTCTGCGGTCCACAGTTCTGCTGAAACGCCGTTGGCCGACGCGCGGCACTGCAGGTTCTGCAAGGCGGCGTGCTGTGTCGCATGAGTGGCCACGACGAGCTTGCCGCAGGCCCTGTACGGCACGCCATGGCTGGCGCTGAAGGCATAAAGCAGTTCCTTGCCGCGCACACATAAGCGTGCCTTGGCCGAACCCGGGCTGTAGTACAGGCCGGCGTGGATGACTTCGCTATTGCGCGAACTCACACCCTGCCCGATGCCTGCAGCCGCTTCGGCGACGATCACTTCATGCCCAGCCTGCGCCAGGGCCCGGCCCACCGCCAAGCCCACGACGCCAGCGCCGATCACCAGGGTTTCAACGCGATCCATCGAGGGCGATACCTCTTGCGGACTGGGCTGCAGAAATGAAAACAGGCACACAGTGCCTGTTCTTCAATGCATACAGTTGGGGTGGCTGATGGGGCTCGAACCCACGA
>JAYSYB010000388.1:0-4708 GCA_043716775.1 Rubrivivax sp. | reverse complement strand
GTTCTTCGAAGAGAACCCGCAGACCGCGCGCAAGATCATGGAGAAGGCGGTCATCGCCGCGAAGGCCCGCGAGGCCGCTCGGAAAGCGCGCGAGACCGTTCGAAAAGGGACCCTCGACTACACCAGCCTCTCTGGCAAGCTCGCCGACTGCCAGACCCGCGACCCCGCGCTCGCGGAGATCTACATCGTCGAGGGAGACAGCGCCGGCGGCAGTGCCAAGCAGGGGCGTGATCGCAAGTTCCAAGCCATCCTGCCGCTGCGCGGAAAAATCCTGAACGTCGAACGGGCGCGTTATGAGCGGCTCTTGTCCAGCGACAGCATCGTGACGCTGATTACTGCGCTCGGCACCGGCATAGGTGCCGAGGACTTCAACGTCGAGAAATTGCGCTACCACCGCATCATCATCATGACCGACGCCGACGTGGACGGCGCGCACATCCGCACCTTGCTGCTGACCTTTTTCTACCGCCAGATGCCACAACTGGTGGAGCGCGGCCACATCTACATCGCGCAGCCGCCGCTGTACAAGGTCAAGTTCGGCAAGCACGAGGAATACCTGAAGGACGGCCACGCGCTGGACGCCTTTCTGCTCAACGTTGCACTCGACGGCGCCAGCATGCTGCCCGACGGCGGGGTTCCTGGCGCCCGACCGGCGCTGGAAGGCAACGCGCTGGAGACATTAGCCCGCAGCTATTTGGTGGCCAACGCCGTGACCGAGCGCCTGAGCAACTGGATGGACGTGGACGCCGTGCGCGCCATCGCCAGCGGCTTGACGCTGGACCTGGACAGTACCGAGAGCGCCGAAGCCAGCGCCGTGGTGTTGCAAGCCACCTTGAAGGACGCGGTGGTAGAGGCCCAGTTCGACGCCCGTACCGACAAGCACTTGCTGCGCATCAGCCGCCGCCACCATGGCAACGTCAAGAGCAGCGTCATCACGCAGGACTTCGTGCACGGCGCCGACTACGCTGCGCTGGCGCATGCCGGCACGTCATTCCTGGGCCTATTGGGCGCCGAGGCCGTGGTGCGCCGGGGTGAGGGCGAAAAGATGAAGGAACAGAAAGCGGCTGACTTCCGCGCCGCCATGGCCTGGCTGATGACACAAGCCGAAAACGCCGTCGGCCGCCAGCGCTACAAGGGCCTGGGCGAGATGAACCCGGCGCAGTTGTGGGAAACGACGATGGACCCGGCGGTGCGCCGTGTGTTGAAGGTGCAGATCGACGATGCCATCGAAGCCGACAAGGTGTTCACGATGCTGATGGGCGACGAGGTGGAGCCGAGGCGTGAGTTCATTGAGAGCAATGCGCTCAGGGCGGCGAATATTGACGTTTGAAGAGGCAGTTGGGCAACTGGCCTGCCGTTTATGGAAGTTTCGCCGGACTACGCGGAACCGGCTGACGGGGTGGTGATCAACCAGAAGCGCATTCGTGATGGCAGGGTTAGCTTGGCAGAAGCCCGTCAGCACCAGACGCGAGTTCCTGAAGACAAGCTTGTTCAATATGGGGACGTGTTGATCAATTCAACGGGTGTTGGAGCATTGGGGCTAGTTGCTGTGTTCGATATCAAGGGAGCCGGCGTCACCTGCGATAGCGGGCGCGCGACGCGGTATGACTTGCTGATTGCGGGCTGGGGGCCGCTATAGGCTCTGCCCTACGCAGCGCAAATGCGCCACATTCGATCCATGAATGTCTTCCACCATCCCCTCTGTCCGTGTTGAACCTGCCTTGCGGGCCGAGGTAGAAGAACTGTTGAGCGAAGGCGAAACGGTGTCCGAGTTCGTCGAGTCTTCGGTGCGCGCAGCAGTATTGCGGCGCGGTAACCAGGCGGAATTCGTGGCCCGGGGAGTGCGATCGCTGGTTAACTCCAGGGGCACCGGCCACTGTGCGGATGCTGACGCCGTAGTGCAACGCTTGCAGCACAAACTGGATGCAGCGCGCGCGCGGAAACGCGACAGCGGGAAGTGAGCTTCGCGGTTCGCCTGACCCGCGAGGCAGAAGCTCATCTGGGACGGCTCTTTGATCACGTGACGGAACGCGGTTGGCGCGAGAGGGCGGTGACTTGGACCGGGCGGCAGAGGCGCTGTCCGCTGTCCGCGCAGGGCTGGCCACCCTCAAGTCATCAACCTTCACATGCCGCAAGGCCGGGCCAAACCCCTCTTTGCGCGAGTTGATCATTCCATTTGAAAACTCGGGCTACGTCGCACTGTTCGAGATCATTGACCCTGTGGAAGTTGTGATCGCTGCGGTGCGCCATCAGTTGGAGGATGACTACCACTGAGCCTGCTGCCTGCTGCCTGCTGCCCGCTGCCCGCTGCCCGCTGCCCGCTGCCACCAAACTCACACGCCATCACAGTGTCAACACAAACCCGTCCACCAGCGCCGCCGGCGTGGTCACCGACGCCAGCCCTCTGCACCCATAGGTATCGCCGCCGGGAATGAATTCCGGGGTCTGGGTCAGGCCGATGAGACCGCTGCCAAAAAGCCGCAGCGCGTCGTCGTCGAAACGCATGACGTTGATGGGTGCGACGAGCTCACCGCCTTCGACCCAGAAGCAGGCGTAGCGGGTCATGCCGGTCATGCGGCAAGCGGCGCGGTCGCTGTAGTTCAGGTACCAGAGGTTGCTGACGTACAGGCCCGTGTCCAGTGCGCGCAGTAAGTCAGCGTCGGCAATGCTGCCGCCGCGCAGCCGCAGCGCCTGCGGTGATTCACCCGCACCGACACCGTTGGCTTGCAAGCCGTACTCCGTCGCCGAGCGCGCGGAATTCAGCGTGCCGCCGCTGGCCGGCAGCTGCCCGCCATCCACCAGCACCACACGGGCCGGACGTGCGAAGCCTTCTTCGGTGAAGGCCGGCGTGGGGGCTTGTGCGAAGGCTTCTTCCAGGTGGAAGCCGGGGGCGAAGTCGGCCTCACCGCGCTGCAGCCGCATCAATGAACTCACACCCGTGCGGCGGGCCTTGAGTGAAAAGCCGCTCCAGCCCAGCGTGCCGAGGATCTCGACCATCGCCATCGGCGCCAGTGCCGCGCGGTAGGCGCCGGGCTTGAGCGTGCGCGGTTCGCGCGCCAGCAGCGGCACGCGTTGCGCGGCCTCTTCCAGCCTTGCGCAGAAGGCCGCGTCGTCCCAGTGCGTGCCGGCGTACACCGTCTTCACGGCCTTGTCGGCGTGGTGGTAGAGGCACCATTCAAAGTGAAAGCTTTCCACGCGGTGCCAGTGGCGGCTGCCCACGCTGTCGGCGAAGGCGTGCGCCACTGGGCCGGCTGCGTAGAAGCCGACGAAGTCCTGCTTGAGGCGCAGCGCTGCCATCTCATGCACGCAGGCGATGACGTGGCCGGCACCGGGCAGCAGGCCGCGGTCGTCCCGCTGGCTTTGGGTGGGAATTGTGGGCCGCTGCAGAAAGGGGTCGTCGGCGATCAGGTCCAGCTGCTCGATCAGCTGTGCGCGCTCGGCCTTCAGTCGGGCCACGTCCCTTGCAACGTCGCCACTGAGCGACAGCGTGCTTTCGCTGCGGCGTTGGCCGCGTTCAACGGCCAGCGTCAGGTAGGCCTGCTGCACGTGGGTAGCCTGGCGCAGCGCGGCTTGGTTGAAGCGCAGGAAGTCGCTGGATTCGGCGCGCAGGTACAGCGTGGTGCGGTCCACCGAAGCGTCGGCGCGCAGCAGATCGCTGCACAGTGCGTCAAAGGCGGCGGGTTCCAGATAAGTGAGGCTCATGCTGCACCCCCGAACACATCCACGCCAACAAAGCGGCAAGCCGGCGACGCATGCCCCACGCGGATGACCTGTGAGGGCTCGCCCTTGCCGCAGAACGGCGTGCCGCCCACCTCCACCGTGCTGGCGTCGCCCACCCCGGCCAGCGACCGCCAGAAGGTGGCGCTGACGCCGCGGTAGTTGGGGTTGCGCACCACTTCGGCCACTCGGCCGCCGCGCACCATCTGCGCGTATTCGCAGCCGAACTGAAACTTGTTGCGGGAATCGTCGATGCTCCAAGAGCAGTTGGTGTGCATCAGCACGCCCAGCTCGGTGGCTTTGATGAGCTGCTCCAGGCTCTGGTCGCCGGGTTCGACGTTGAGGTTGCTCATGCGGTCGATCGGCGCCCGGTTCCAGCCGGCCGACCGGGTAGTGGCGACAGTGCCCAGCTCATGGCCCTGTGCGCGGGCCCGCGCCTGCGACAGGCTGCCGCCCAGTGGCCGCAGCAGCCGGCCGCCTTCAATCAGCAGCGCGCGTTCGGCGGGTGTGCCGTCGTCGTCAAAGGCGAAGCTGGCAAATGCATGCGCGTGGCCGGGGTCGTAGCTGACGTTGAGCAACTCGCTGCCGTACTGGTAGCTGCCGAACATGTCGAGGGTGACGAAGCTCGTGCCCGCAAAGTTGCGCTCGTCGCCCAGGATGCGGTCCAGCTCCAGCGGGTGGCCGATGCTTTCGTGGATCTGCAGCGTCATCTGGTCGGGCATCAGGATCACGTCCATCTTGGCCGTTGGGCATACCGCAGCGCCGACCAGTTCCAGCGCTTCGCGCATCACGCGCGGACCTTCGCTTTGGCGGAAGCGCGCGCGCTCCAGCACCTCAATGCCGCCCTGCTGGCAAAAGCCGTTGTACTGGCCGCCGCTGGACCGCACCTGCGTAACGCCCTTGTCGTGCGCCGTCACCTGCACCGAAGGCGTCGTGAATTCCCACTGCTGATGCGTGTGCGCGCCGTCGCTGCTGATGTGCAGCTGCTCGG
>JAYSYB010000387.1:0-4710 GCA_043716775.1 Rubrivivax sp. | reverse complement strand
CTCAGCTGCGTTCACTGGTGGTCTTCGGCGGTATCGACATGAAGCCGCAGACGCTGGCGCTGAAGGCTGGCGTCGAAGTGCTGATTGCCACCCCGGGCCGGCTGCTGGACCACATCGAAGCCAAGAATGCAGTGCTGAACCAGGTCGAGTACGTGGTGCTGGACGAAGCCGACCGCATGCTCGACATCGGCTTCCTGCCCGACCTGCAGAGAATCCTGTCCTACCTGCCGAAGGCGCGGCAGACGCTGCTGTTTTCGGCCACTTTTTCGCCCGAAATCCGCAAGCTGGCTAACAGCTATCTTCAAGACCCGGTGTTGGTGGAAGTGGCTCGGCCCAACGCCACGGCGACCAATGTGGAGCAGCGCTTTTTCAGCGTCACCGACGACGACAAGCGCGCCGTCGTGCGGCAGCTGATCAAGTCACGCGCATTGACGCAGGCGCTGGTATTCGTCAACAGCAAGCTTGGTGCAGCGCGGCTGGCGCGGTCTTTCGAGCGCGACGGCCTCAAGACCCAGGCCTTGCACGGCGACAAGAGCCAGGACGAGCGGCTCAAGGCGCTGGCCGCCTTCAAGGCGGGTGAGGTGGACTTGCTGGTGGCTACCGACGTGGCCGCGCGCGGGCTGGACATCGCCGACCTGCCGGCGGTCTTCAATTTCGATGTTCCTTTCAACGCCGAAGATTACGTGCACCGCATCGGCCGCACCGGCCGCGCGGGCGCGTCGGGCCTGGCCGTGACGCTGGTGACGCGCGACGACACGCGCCTGATCGGCGACATCGAAAAGCTGATCAAGAAGAAGATCGAGCTTGAGCCTATCGAGCTGGAAGACGACCGGCCCCTGCGCCGACCGCGCCGGCGTGATGACGAGGCTGAAAGCATGGAGGGCGCGCTTGCAGCCCAAGCCGTGCAGCCCGTTCAAGCCGCAAACTCGCCACGCCCCGAGTCTCCGGCCTTTGACAGGCCGCGCCGCTCGCAGCCTGGTGGTGACCCGTTCTTCGACAAGCCTTACGAAGCCAGCGGATCGGGTGGCGCCGCTTGGGAGGCGGCCAACAAGGCAGCCCAGCCGCCAGCGGGTGCCGCGCGCGGCCTGTCGCCCAACATCAAGGCCAAGCGCAAGGTGGCTTCTTTGCTGGGCGGCAGCCAGTAGAGGCTGGTTTCGGCGGGTCTCGGCAGGCCCCGGCTGGCGCCATCAGCCCGCCAACAAGGCGAAGACGGCCGGCATGCGGTCTGGCATGTCCAGCGGGTTCTGGCGCAAGTTCTGGCGCCAATTCAGGACCGTGTCGGTGCGGCAAAAACCGCCGTGCAGCGTCAGGCCACAGCTGACGCTCAAGCGCGTCGAAGGCGCCAGGGCGTCCACCAGCGCAGCCCACAGCGCGGCATTGCGGTAGGGCGTTTCAATCATCAACTGGGTCTGGTTCTGTCGGCGCGAAAGCAACTCCATGTCGCGGATGCGCGTGCCGCGCGCGGTGGCTTCTTGCGGCAGGTAGCCCACAAACGCAAAGCTCTGGCCATTCAGGCCGCTGGCGGCCAGTGCCAGCAGCAGCGAACTTGGCCCCGCCAGCGGCACAACCGCCACACCCGCAACGTGTGCGGCGGCCACCACGTTCGCGCCCGGGTCGGCCACCGCGGGCAGGCCCGCTTCCGAGATCAAGCCCATGTCGTGGCCTTGCAGCGCTGGCGCCAGCAGCGAGTGCCATTCCTGTGTCGGCACGCTTTCGCGGCTGCCTTTGCGCGGCCGTGGCAGCTCCACGATCGACACCTCTTGCAGCGGCCGCGCCAGCGCTTCAACGGCGCCCACCCGCTTGAGGAAGGCGCGGGTGCTGCGGGCGTCCTCGGCCACCCAGTGCAGCAGGGTGGCGGCGCGGAGGATCACGGCCTGGGGCAGCACATCGCGCAGATCGACCTCGGCGGCGCCCAGGTCCAGGGTGTTGGGCACCAGGACGAGTTTGCCCGCCAGTTTTTCTTCCAGCGCGTCGGTCATGGCCGCAGCGGCAGAAGTGGGTCCAGGCCCGCTGCGCGCAGCAGCTGGCAGGTGCGGATCAACGGCAGGCCGATGAGCGCTGTCGGGTCGTCGCTGTCGATGGTGTCGAGCAGCGCGATGCCCAGCGTTTCGCACTTGGCGCTGCCGGCGCAGTCGTAGGGCTCCTCAAGGCGCAGGTAGTGTTCGATCTCGGCGTCGCCAAGCATGCGGAAGGCCACCCCCACCGGTGCCAGCAAGACCTGCGCAAAACCGGTGTCGGCGCGCACCACGGCCACGGCCGTCTGAAAGGTGACGCGGCGGCCGCGCATGCGCTGCAGCTGCGCCACGGCGCGCTCGTGCGTGCCGGGTTTGCCGATGGGTTCGCCGTCAAGATCAGCCACCTGGTCAGAGCCGATGACGATGGCTTCTGGCCGCAGCGCCGCCACCGCGTGGGCCTTGGCCAGTGCCAGACGCTGTGCCAGTGCGGCTGGGTTTTCGCCGGGCCGCGGTGTTTCGTCGATATCGGGCGCCTTGATCTCAAAAGGCAAGCGCAAGCGTTGCAGCAGTTCGCGCCGGTAGCGCGATGTCGATGCCAGGATCAGCGGGGGCGGTGTCATGGCGAGGATTGTCGGTGCGGATCGCCGGTGCTGCGTGGCTACACTGCTTCGCATGTGGACCTTGTTTGGATCAAACGGCTCGGGCTCGGCGGCGGTGGAAATGGCATTGATGCGCTGCGCCGTGCCGTACACGGTGGTCCGCGCATCGACATGGGAGGCTGACTCTGCGCAGCATCAACTGCGCCGAGTCAACCCGCTGCAGCAGATCCCCACGCTGCAGCTCGACGACGGCACCGTCATGACCGAGAGCGCCGCCATCCTCATTGAACTGGGCTTGCGCCACCCGGCTTCCGGTCTGCTGCCGCAGGACGCCGCCGTGCGTGCGCAGGCACTTCGGGGCCTTTTGTTCATTGCCGCCAATTGCTATGCCGCCATCGGCGTCATCGACTATCCAGAGCGTTGGTGCCAAAGCAGCGACGAAGCCACTCGTGAACAGCTGCGGCAAGGCGCCCGCGCCCGCCTGCATGCCTGCTGGAGCATCTTTGCCGACCAGTTCGCCACCCCACAACCATTCCTGGGTGGCGCTGCGCCTGGGGCGCTGGATTTGCTGGCGGCGGTGGTGTCGCGCTGGTCGGGGACACGGGCGCATCTGAAAGCGCAGCGGCCAACATTGCTGGCACTGCTGCAGCGGGTTGAATCGCAACCTGATCTGGCGCCGGTGTTCGCTCGCCACTGGCCGGGTTGAACGGGCCATGAAAGAACGCCCTATCGACCCGCGCACGCTGAATGTTGCCCAGCTCTGCCACGACGCCGGCAGCCTGGCGGGGCAGTGGCCGCTGGCGGGCATGAAACGCCTGGTCGACAGCCTGTTCGAGCCCGCTGCGGTTGCGTCGGTCATCGACTGGTCGGCCAGCGGCGCCTTGTTGCCAGCCTCGGGTGGCGAGCCCGAAGTCTGGCTGCAGCTTCGGGCCAGCGTGGCCGTGTCGCTGCAGTGTCAGCGCTGCCTGCAGGCGGTGATGCAGCCGCTGGCGGTGGACCGCCGGCTGCGCTTCGTGCGCAGCGAAGCCGAGGCAGAACGCCTGGATGAAGCCTCGGACGACGATGTCCTGGTGCTGCTGCCCAGGCTCGATCTGCATGAACTGACTGAGGACGAACTGATCCTTGCCCTGCCACTGGTGCCGCGCCACGAAGGCCCTTGCCCAGATCCGCTGCCAATGCCCGCTGACGATCTGCCGGGCGAAGAACCAGCCGCCAACCCCTTTGCGGCGCTGGCGGCGCTGCGCAACAGCCGGCGTGGTGACAAGGGCTGAGCAGTTGCCGGCACCCGCCTTTGGGCGCCAGCCCAGTGCTATACTTTCGGGCTTTGCGAAGGACGCTTCCTTCGCCCTTGCGCAGTCTGAATCAGCTGCAGCGGCTGCAACTTCAGGCCCGCCGCTTTGCACAGCCAACGCAGTCAGCGCCGACCCCAGGAGATTTCATGGCCGTCCAGCAAAACAAGAAGTCGCCTTCCAAGCGCGGCATGCATCGTTCACACAATGCCGTGGCCGCCCCGGGCACGGCTGTTGAGCCGACCACCGGTGAGGTGCATCTGCGCCACCACATCAGCCCGACCGGCTTCTACCGCGGCCGCAAGGTCCTGAAGACCAAGGCTGACGCCTGAAGCGGGCGCTGTCGCTGCGGCCGCCCGAATGGGCATCCGGCCTGGCGACAATGATCACCATCGCCTCGCGCCGGCCCCGCGCTGAACGCTCTGCCCACTGCCGTGTCCGTTGAGGCTCCATCGCCCGCACCTTTGCAGAAGGTGCGGATTGCAGTCGACTGCATGGGTGGCGACTTCGGTCCTCAGACCACACTGCCCGCATGCCGAGCCTTCCTCGAAAAGCACCCCCTGGCCGAGCTCGTGCTCGTGGGTTCAGAAGCTGCACTTCGCCCCGCCGCCAGCTGGCCACGCTGCACTGGCGTCGTCGCCACTGAGGTCGTCACCATGGAAGACGCCATCGAAGTGGCGCTGCGCAAGAAACGCGACTCTTCCATGCGCGTCGCCATCCAGCAGGTCAAGGACGGCGCCCACGCCTGCGTCTCGGCCGGCAACACCGGTGCGCTGATGGCCGTGGCGCGCTACCTGCTGAAGACACTCGACGGCATCGACCGCCCGGCCATCGCTGCCGTCATGCCCAACCGTCGCGACGGCTACA
>JAYSYB010000386.1:0-14171 GCA_043716775.1 Rubrivivax sp. | reverse complement strand
CAACCCGGAGACGTGACCTTGATGGAAGCGCAGATCCGACACGAAGGACGTGGTTATGGCCGTTGAACACGGAACCAGGCTGTGCCGGCCGGTCCTGGCGTCGGTCTTGGCGTCGGTCTTGGCGTCGGTCTTGGCGTGGGCCTTGCTGGCGCCGGGCCTGGTCGCCGCGCAAAACGTCCCGGCAGCAGCGCCTGAAACGCGGCAGATGATCGACGCGCTGAAGCCTGCCGCCAACCGCGGCATGCGCAACCTGCTGGTGCGCCAGACCCCCGATCTGGCGGACTCGGCGCCGGCTGCGGGCAGCACGGTGAGCGTGGTTGCGCCGCCTGCCGTTGCGCCTGCGCCTGCGCCTGCGCCTGCGCCTGCACCCCCGCCTGCACCTGCGGCCTTGCCCGCGCCCGGGCCTGCGCCCAGCCTGTCGCTGGCCATTCAGTTCGACCTCAACTCCGCCCACGTGCGGCCTGAAAGTGGTGCGGTGCTGGGCAACCTCGTTGCCGCCCTGATGTCGCCCGACCTCAAGGCCAACCGCTTTGTCATCGAAGGCCACACCGACGGGCGCGGTTTGCCTGCGGCCAACTTGCGGCTGTCTCAGCAGCGCGCCGACGAAGTGCGGCTGTACTTGGTGGCGCTGGGCGTGCACCCAGCGCGGCTGAAAGCCGTCGGCAAGGGGTCCAGCGAACCGACCAACCCGAAAGACCCGATGTCGGCCGACAACCGCCGCGTGCGTGTGGTGACGGTCGAATGAAGGCTTTCACCACACAGTGCGCTGCGGTGCTGCTGAGCCTGGCGTTGCCGGTGAGCGCCCAAGTCCGAGCGCAACAAATAACGCAACAGCACGCGCAACAGCAAGCGCAACCACAGGCGCAGCCACAGGCACAACAACTGCCAACCGAACGCAACACCCGCCACGCGCTGATCATCGGCATCGGCGAATACATCGACCCCGACATCCCGTCGCTCAAGGGCATTCGCCACGACATGGTCAGCGCGCGCCGCATGGCCGCAGCGATGGCTGTGCCCGACGCCAACATCCGCCTGCTGCGCGACCAGGACGCCACGGCCGACCGCATTCGCAGCGAGATCACGGCGCTGCAGGCACGCATGGCCGACGGCGACCGCGTCTTCGTCTATTACTCAGGCCACGGCACGCGCTGGTTCGACGACAAGATCAAACAGGACGACTGCGTCGAAGGCCTGATGGCCGCCGACGGCAAGGTGCTGTCCAACGTCGAGATGGGCGAACGCCTGGCACCCCTGGCGCAGCGCGCCGACAAGATGCTGGTGTTCTACGACGCCTGCTTTTCAGGCGGTGTGGCGGACGCGCCTTTTCGCACCCGGTCGCTGCGCATCGGTGACGACGTCGTCACGCCCAAGTTCACCCGTGTCGGCGCGCCCGAACATTGCGCCAAGCCCAGCAACTTCCGCACGCGCAGCCTGGCGCTGGTGATGCAACAGCAGCAGGCGCTGCCGCAGAACGTGGTGCACGTGGCCGCCAGCCGGCCTGACGAAGTCAGCTTCGACAGCAGCACCCAGGGCGGCTTTGCCACGTCATCATGGCGCGACTGCCTGCTGGGCCAGGCGAAAGACCTGGACGGCAGCGGCGCTATCACGGTCGATGAAGTGACCCGCTGCGCGCAGGCCAAGGTGACGTCGGGCCTGGCCGGGCAGCCGGGCATTCTTGGGCAGCAGATGACGGTAGCCGGCAATGCGAGTTTTGTGCCGGCATGGATGGGTGCGGCGTTTGCGGCAACGGGTGTGGAGGTAGCGACGCCTTCAAGACCGCCTTCGACAGCGACCTCAACCGCGCTAATAAACGCGCCCATAACCGCGTCCTTAGTCGTGCCCTTAGTCGCGCCCTCAGCCGCGCCCTCAGCCGCGCCGGCCCCCGCCCGCCTGGCCACGCCGGCCGAGATCCTGACCGAACTGCACCAGCAGCGCGACGGCGCGCGCCGCGTCGTCGCCACCACCCGGCAGTCGCAACTGAAGATCGGCACCGACCTGCTCGAAATCGACGTCACACCAGCGCGCGACGGCCACCTCTATGTCGCCCTGGCAGGCTCGGACGGCAAGAGCCTGTACCTGCTGTATCCCAACGACCTGGCCACCGACAACCGCGTGCGCGCTGGCCAGCGCGTGTCGCTGCCGGGCAAGGGTTGGGAGGTGCTGGCCGGCGGCCCGGCCGGCACCGAAACACTGCTCGTGATGGTGGCCGACGCGCCGCGCGACCTGAAATCGCTAACACCTGAAAAGAGCGGCCCCTTCATGAAAACCTTGCTTGACGCCGAAGGCCGCGCGCGGCTGCAGTGGATTCTGTCCAACGGCACGCCGGCCGTCGGCTGCGGCAAGCCAGGCGCTGCCAGTTGCTCTGACGCGTTCGGCGCTGCACTGCTGCGCGTGCAGGCGGTGCCGTGAGCGGCTGGCGTCGGCGGTCGCTGCTGATGGCGCTGCTGGCGGGCGGGTTGCCGCGCGTGCGGGCAGCGCCCGAATTGAGCGCACGTGTGGCGCTGGTCATCGGCAACGCCGCCTACGCCGGCGCACCGCTGCCCAACGCGGCCAACGACGCCAAGGCGATGAGCGTTGCGCTGTCGGCCATGGGATTCCAGGTGGTTGAAGCGCGCGACGCTGGCAAATTGCAGATGGAGCAGGCCCCGGCCCGCGCCCAGGCGCTGCTGCGCGGCCAGAACGGCATCGGCCTGCTGTACTACGCCGGCCATGGCCTGCAGGTGGACTGGCGCAACTACCTCGTCCCGGTGGATGCCGCACCGCGCTCTGCCGCTGACGTGCCGCGGCAGACGGTGGACATCCAGTCCGTCATGGACGCCTTCAAATCGGCCGGCAACCGCATGAACATCGTCGTGCTCGACGCCTGCCGCAACAACCCTTTCGGCGCCAGCGCATCGGCCAAGGGCCTGGCGCCGCTGGACGCGCCACCCGGCACCTTCTTCGCCTACGCCACCGCACCCGGCAACGTGGCCGAAGACGGCAGCGCGGCCGACGGCAACGGCCTTTACACGCGCTTCCTGCTGCAGGAAATGCCGCGCCAGGACGCGCGCATCGAAGACGTTTTCAAGCGCGTGCGGCTGCAGGTGCGCAAGGCCAGCCAGGGGCGGCAGATCCCTTGGGAAAGCACCAGCCTGGAAGACGACTTCGTCTTTGCCACCGGGCAAAAGGTGGAAGCCCCAAGCGCCTTGCGGCGCGACGCCGAATTCGATGCCGAGAAGGCCGAGTGGGACCGCATTCAGGACTCACGCCGTGTCGAAGACTTCTATGCCTTCCTGCAGCGCTACCCCAGCGGGCGCATCAGCGAGCTGGCCCAGTTCCGGCTTGACCAGCTCAACCGGCCTCAGGTGCAGGCGATGCAGGGGGTCAACACGCTGCCTGCCGGCGTGGACCGCTTCCGCGTTGGCGACAGCTGGGCCGTCGAGCGCACCGACCGGCTGGCAGGCAACCACGTCAGCCGCTTTCGCAGCGAGGTCACGGCCATCGAGGGCGGACGGGTGTTGATCGACGGTGGCAAAACCATCTTCGACCAGATGGGCGGTGTGCTCCTCAACAGCTTCGGTGCCAAAGACCCGGCGGTGGCAGTCGCACCGGCCGACCTGCAAATCGGCAAACGCTGGCGCTCGGCGTTCACCAACACAATTCCTGGCGGCAAGGCCGCGCGGAACTTTTATGACCACCGGGTGGCGGCGCTGGAGGAAGTGGTCGTGCCAGCAGGACGCTACCGGGCCTTCCGTATCGAATCCAACGGCGAGTCGATCTCGCCGAACAGCGCGCAGCGGCTGCACAACATGCACTGGGTGGACCCGGCGACGATGACGCTAGTGCGCCGAGACGTGCGCCACACGTCCTACGACGGGACGCAACGTGCTTCCGACTTCAGTGACGTGCTGCTGTGGCGCAAGCAGGTGCCGCGAGGCTGAGGCGTCAGCCGCGCCCCAACGCCAACCCCATGATCGCCGACGCTCCCACCGCACCCGACTGCCTCGCCGTTTCCACCCCGCCTTGCAAACGCAGCAACGTCGGGATGCTGCGAATGCCATAGCGCGCACTCAAAGCGGGGTTGGCGTCGCTGTCCACCTTGACCAGCAGCGCCTGGCCCTGCAACTGCGCCGAAGCCTGCTTGAAGGCCGGCGCCATCGCCCGGCAGGGGCCGCACCAGGCAGCCCAGAAGTCCACCACCACGGGCAGTTTCGTGGCGTTGACGACGGCGTCAAAGTTGTCGTCGGCCAGGTCCAGCGGTTGGCCTTGCAGCAGCGGTTGGCCACACTTGCCGCACACGGGCGCATCGTCGATGCGGCTGGCGGGCAGCCGGTTGGTGGCATGGCAATGCGGGCAGGCCAGCTGGATGCGGATGTCGTTCATTGGCCGCATCTGGGTGCGCGGTGGGGTGCTTTCAAGTCGGCGGGGGAATAATGCTGCTGCACTCAACGTAAACCAGACAGTGGACACCCCGCCCGCCTTTCGGATGCAGCTGCTGGACGCAGGCCGCGCTGGCGCAACTGTCGCAAGGCGCCGACGCCGCCTTCCGCTATGAACAGCAAGGCAAGCTCGAGCTGTTCTACTGGGTTCGATGAAGGCCCCGGTTCTGCGCTCGTGAGTGCGCTGTCCAAAGTGCCGCCGCTGGCCTCATCGCGGGCCATCCACAAGCAGCATCCGGCTACCCTGCAAGCGTTGCCGGCGTCGTCAGCCCCGGCCGCGCCAGCGGCTTCTTCCGCAGCGCCCACCACCGGTACCCGATGACTATCAACACCCTTGCTGCCGGACTCTTCGCGCTGGCTGTCGTCCACACCTTCTCCACCAAATTCTTCGAACACTTGGCCCATCGGAAGGGCCGCCATGCAGGCCTCTTCCACCTGCTGGGTGAAGTGGAGGTGGTCTTCGGTTTCTGGGCCGCCGTGCTGATCGCGCTGATGGCCGGCATCCAGGGCGGCGACAAAGCGGTGGCCTATGCGGAATCGCTGTCGTACACCGAACCGCTCTTCGTCTTTGTGATCATGGTCGTGGCCGCGTCGCGGCCGGTGCTGGACTTCATTCGGGGGGTCGTCGCTGGCATGGCCCGGCGCATGCCGATGTCCAACGCGCTGGCGCAGACCTGGCTGTGCCTGGCCTTCGTGCCGCTGTTGGGGTCACTGGTCACCGAGCCCGCAGCGATGACGCTGGCGGCTCTGATGTTGGCGCCGCTGGTGTTCAAGCCCGGTGTCCCGGAGTGGCTGAAGTACGGCGCTTTGGGCGTGCTTTTCGTCAACATCTCGATCGGCGGCACGCTGACGAACTTTGCCGCGCCACCGGTGCTGATGGTGGCCGCCTCCTGGCATTGGGACAGCGCCTTCATGGCCACGCAGTTTGGCTGGAAGGCCGGCATTGCCGTGCTCATCAATGCCACTGGCATCACCTGGCTGCTGCGCCACCACTTGGGGCCACAGAGTGTGGCCGCGCAGTCCGAGCCTGCCGCCCGCGCGCCGGTGCCGCTGCTGGTAACGCTGATCCACCTCGCCATCCTGGCCGCAGTGGTCGCCTGCGCACACCACCCGGTCATCTTCCTGGGCCTGTTCCTGCTGTTCCTGGGTTACGCGCAGGCCTATGAACGCCACCAGTCGCCGCTGATCCTGAAAGAGGCGTTGCTGGTCGGCTTTTTCCTGGCTGGCCTCGTGGTGCTGGGCGGCATGCAGAAGTGGTGGTTGCAACCCATCGTCTCCAGCCTGGCACCCACGGAACTGTTCTTTGGCGCCTTGGGTTTGACGGCCATCACCGACAACGCAGCGCTGACCTATCTGGGTTCACTCATTACGGGCATGTCCGAGCCCGCCAAGTACATGCTGGTGGCTGGCGCCGTGGCCGGCGGCGGCCTGACCATCATCGCCAATGCGCCCAACCCCGCGGGCGTGGCCTTGCTGAAGCAGGGTTTCGACGACGGCTCGATCGGCGCCGGCGGACTGCTGCTGGGTGCCTTGTTGCCGACGGCGGTGGCGGCAGCGCTGTTCCTGGTTGCTTGAGCAACCGGACAGGGGGCGCTCTCTAGAATGTGCCGATGCCATTGCCTACGCTCGAGCCCACGCCCGCTGCTCCATCGCCCACACCGCTGGCAGCTTCAAGCCTAACGTTAAAACTCAGCGCTCTTCGGCGCTTGGGCGTCGTCTGCCTGCTGGGCTTTGCCTCGGGCTTGCCGCTGGCGCTGACGGGCCAGGCCATGCAGGCCTGGCTCACGCTCGACGGCATTGACCTGGCCACCATCGGCTTCCTGAGCCTGGTCGGCCTGCCCTACACCTTCAAGTTCCTGTGGGCACCGTTGATGGACCGCTTTGAGCTGCCGTGGCTGGGTCGGCGGCGCGGCTGGCTGGTGTTGACGCAGCTCTTGCTGGCTGGCGCGCTGCTGGCGCTGGCGGGCAGCGCGCCCAAGGACGGCATCCGCCTCTTTGCGCTGCTGGCGGTGTTGGTGGCATTCCTGTCGGCGTCGCAGGACGTGGTGGTGGACGCCTACCGCACTGACCTGCTGCCGGCGCCTGAACGCGGCATGGGCGCTTCGTTGGGCGTCATGGGCTACCGCCTGGCGATGATCCTGTCGGGCGGCATCGCGCTGATCTGGACCGACGCCGGGCAGGCGGGCGGTGGCGTGGGTGCTGGTGTGGGTGTGGGTGCAGGTGTGGGCGCGGGAGGCGGCTGGACCTGGCCCGAGGTCTATCGCTTCATGGCCATGGTGATGGCCGGCGCGGCCGTGCTGTCGGCCTTGGTGTTGCCGAAGCTGCCCGCGCTGCATGTGACGAAGGCCGCAGCCGGCAACGACTTGCGCGGCTTCGCCGCCGTGCTGGCCGCCGTCGCGGTGGGTGTGTGGCTGACGGACCAGTTTGGTGGCATTGTGGCGCAGGCGCTGCTGGGCCCGCTGCTGCAGGGCGGCAGTTTGCCGCTGCCGTTGCAGAAACGCTGGGTCGATCTGCTGGCACTGCTGATGGGCATCGCGTTCACGCTGCCGCTGGCGGCATGGGCCGCGCGGCGGGCGAAATTCGACACGCTGCTGGGCGGCCTGCGCAACTACTTCAGCCAGCGCGGCGCGGCCGCCTTCCTGCTCTTCATCGTGCTCTACAAGCTGGGGGACGCGTTTGCCGGGTCGCTGATGACGGCCTTCCTGCTCAAGAGCATGGCCTACACGTCTGCCGAGGTGGGCGTGGTCAACAAGGTGGTGGGGCTTTGGCTGACGATCGGAGGCGCGCTGCTGGGCGGTGCGTTGATGCTCAAGCTGGGCCTGTGGCGGTCACTGATGATCTTTGGCGTGCTGCAGCTGCTCAGCAACATCGGCTTCTGGTGGCTGGCCGTGAATGGGCCTGAGGGCAAGGGCATGCTGCCCGGCACCGTGCTGCCGGCCTTCGACTGGGGCTTCGTCAAACTGGCCACGCCGACGCCCGTGGACGGCGGCTTGCTGATGGTGGTGGCCTTCGAGAACATCAGCGGCGGCATGGGTACCGCCGCCTTCGTGGCCTTCATGATGAGCCTGTGCAACCAGCGCTTCACGGCGACACAGTTCGCGCTGCTGAGTGCCTTTGCGTCAGTGGGCCGCGTCTGGGTGGGGCCGCTGGCCGGCGTGCTGGCCGAGAGCATCGGCTGGCCCGCCTTCTTCATCGTCAGCACGGTGCTGGCGGCGCCGGCCCTGGTGATGCTGTGGTGGCTCAGGGCCAGCGTGCGGGCTCTGGATTCGCCAAGTCCGCTGAGCGCGCAGATGCCCTGAGCTCCCCCACCTCACTGGTCTGTGCATGAGGCGCCGGCTCGCCTGCAACCTTGCGCAACCGCGCCCAGCCCAGCGCCACGAAGATCCGCACCACCCACCAGCCCACATCGGGCTGCCGCCAGCTGCGGCCGAAGCGGGCCAGGACCGGTCGCGCGTGGTGGTTGTTGTGCCAGCTCTCGCCCCACGACAACAGCGCCAGCCAGGCCACGTTGGTGCTGCCGTCGGCCGTGTCGTGGCCGCGCGTGCCCGACAGGTGGCACCAGGAGTTGATGGCCCAGATGACATGGTGGCCCAGTGCGATGCGCAGCACGCCGCCCCAGTAGGCGCCGAAGAGTGCGGCGGGCCCGTCGCCGTGCGCGTTCCCCAGCACCGCCCAGGCCAGCAAGGCCGGCAGCAACACCCCTGCCACCACACAGGCCGGGTAGGCGCGGTTCAGGCGGCGCATCAGCGGGTCTGCAATCAGGTCCCGGGCATAGCGCGTGGGCTTGGGCACGTCATGGCGCCAGACCCACCCGATATGGCCTTGCCATGCAGCACGCAGCCGGCTGACGCCCGGCCAGGCGCTGGCGCGCGGTGAATGCGGGTCACCGGGCCGATCGCTCGCGGCGTGGTGCATGCGGTGCAGCGACACCCAGTACAGCGGCGGGCCTTGCGCCGCCATGGCGCCCAGCACGCCCAGCAAGGCCCGCAGCGGCGCAGCAGCCTCAAGGGCGCGGTGTGAAAACAGCCGGTGCAGACCGACCGACACGCCAAGCCCACCCACCAGAAACCACATGCCCAGCAGCAGGGCCAGTGCCAGGCCGGGGTGGTGCCACAGTGGCAGCATGAACGGCGTCGCCACGCCCACCAGCGTGGGCAGCACGACCGCTGCCGCAAAGTGCCGCCGCTGTGCTGCGGCGAAGGGCGCCGCGGTCATGCTGTGCACCGCTGCCGCTGGCGGGGTCACGGCGCGGACTCGTGAAGCAGTTCTGCATACACGACGTTGCGGTGCGGGTCGTGAAAACTGTGGACCTGCGCTGCGCCGGCGGCCAGCGCCAGGTCGCGCAGCGCGGCTTCGCTGCGCAGCACCAGCGTCCAACCCATGAAGAGTTCCATGTAGCCCCGGCCAGACCCGCCGGGCACGAAGTTGGCCACCAGCAGCCGACCGCCCGGGCGCAGCATCTGCAGCAGCTGTTTCGTCAGGCGGCGGGCCAGCGCGTCCGGCAGGTAGTCGTACAGGCCCGCGGAGTAGATCAGGTCAAAAGTTCCCAGCGACCCTGCCAACGGCCCTGCCAGCAGCTCCCGCACCCCGGCATGGACAGCTCGCACCCGGGCGCCCCGGTGCACAGACGCCACTTCGGCGCAGGACAACGCGTCCTGGTCCAGCGCCAGCACCTCACCCTGGAACAGCGCATTGGCCACCAGGCTGCCTTCGAGTTCACGCGCATGGCCCGATGCCACCGACAGCACCCGCCCAGCTTCCCGCGTGACCACGGTGTCGTCGATCAGGCTCTTCAACAGCTGCCGCCGGTACAGCACCGACAAGCCCATCGACACCCGCGTGGTGGCGCTGAAAATGCCCTGTCCGAGCGCACTGGTGCCGGCCGGCGGTGTGCCGCTGTAGATGAAGTCCATCATCACCGCGTCGCCGGCATAACCGCGCGGCTTGGTGGCTGCGCGGTGGGTGTAGGGGTCTTCCTGCACCATGGCATGCAACGGGTGGGCGCGGCACCACTGCAGCATGTCGGCGTCGCGGGCCGAGCCGCGCGCCTCCGTCCACAGCGCCGACAGCGGCACGCCCAGAAGGCGAAACGCGGGGAGAAAGTCGCCCTGCCGGACACGGTCCGTGGCGCGGTCCAGCAGCGCGGTGGTGTCCGCCTCCAGGGTGCTGGATGGCGCTGGCCGTTGCGCGGTGGCTGCAGCAGCAGCAGCAGCAGCACAGCTTGCAACTGGTTTACTGACCGACATGAAATCCTCACTCTTGTGATGACAGCCTGGCCCCCACGGTAGAGAACGCGCTCCCCTTCAGCACCCCCTGCACGGGGGGCGCCGGCCAGGAGCGGTCCACCAAAGTGCCGATGCAGGGGCCGGGGCCGTTGCGCACACTGCCGCTGCCCATGACAACCGCCCGCGCCACCGCCGCCCTGCAAGCCCTGTGCGGTCTGAAGCTGCACGCCCAGGTTCTGGTGCCGGCCGTGCTGGAAGCGCTGCACGCCGTGGTGCCGTCGTACCGCAACCTCTTTGACTGGACCGATGAGCAGGGCCGACTCGTGCGCTACTTCATCGAAGGGCCGATTGACGCGGCGCTGGCGCAGCATTACTTCGACGAATTCCACAACCGCCGTGAAGCTGAAGCCATGCCCAGCTTCAACACGCTGCAGCGCCATCCGCCCGGCGTGCGCAGCGCCGCAGAGCTGGACCATGCGCGCTTCTTCGACTCGGCGCTGTACAACGAGATCTGGCGCCCGCAGGGCTTTCACACGCGGCTGGAAGCCGTGCTGCGGGGCGGCAGCGGGCGCTTGCTGGGGTCCCTGGTGCTGTACCGCGCGCCGGGGGAAGCTCGCTTCACGGCAACCGATGAGCAACGTCTGGCCGCTGTGTTGCCTGCGTTCGCCGCCGGCCTGGAAGCCCTGGGCCCGGCCCATGCCGACGAGCCCCATGTGCCAAGCCCCGAGCCCGCAGAAACGCTGCTGCTGACGCTGCAAGGCACGCTGTGCCACGCCAGCCCCGGCGCGCACCGCCTGCTCCTGATGGCCGAGGGCGGCGCCGGCCGCGACAGTCTGAGCACACCGCTGGACCTGCTGGCCAACCGGTTGGTGCCGATGCTGCTGTCGCGGTTGCGTCAACGCGCGCTGGGCACACCCGGGCAGTCGTTGGCGCCGCTGCCATCCATCACCCATGAAACCGCAGCCGGCCAGTTTCTGGCCACCGGCCTGTTACTGCGTCCGTTGCAACGCGGAACCGAAGCGCTGGCGCAAATCACATTGCGGCGGCTGGAACCACACCGCGTGGCACTGGACCGCGCACTGCGCGCGCTGCCCCTCACCCCCGGCCAGATGGCGGTGTGCCGCGAGCTGTACCACGGTCGTTCGCACACCCAGATCAGCGGGCAGCTGGGTGTGTCCCCCGCCACCGTGGTGGACCATGTGCGCAAGGTCTATCAGGCGCTGAACCTGCGCTCGACGCTGGAGTTGCGGGCCCGGGTGGACAGCCGCATCGGTCAGGCCTGATTGCGCACGCCGTTGCTCTGAAAGCTATCGGGTTGAAGTCGCGCTTCCCTGTTTGGAACACCTCTGGATTGGCGTAACCGGCTGGCGTAGGACAACGGCGCTACCGGCGGCGCGATGCGGAAGGGCATGCCTAGAATTGAGGCACGATGTCCAGCAACGTCCCCTTGCCACCGCCCACCGGCTGCGCGCTGTGCGCGTTGCGCAGCCGCCGCAGCTTCTCGGCCTTGCTGGCCGGCGGCGGCGCTTTGCTGCTTGCGGGGCCGGTGCTGGCGCAGCAGCCTCAAGCCCTGGGGCAGGAGCCAGGCCAAGACGGCGGCGTGCAAGGCGATGTCGGCCGCACATCGCGCTTCGCCAAGCTGGTGCCGGCCGAGAATGTCGAAGGCGCCGCGGCGCAGGAATACAGCCAGATGATGCGGGCTGCCGCAGCCCGCCAGGGCTTGGCACCACCCGCCCACCCGCAGCTGCAGCGCCTGCGTTTCATCGCCCAGCGCATGGTGCCTTTCACACCCCACTGGAACGGCCGCGCGCCGCGCTGGGCCTGGGACGTCAACCTGCTGCTGAGCCCCACGCTCAACGCCTTTTGCATGCCGGGCGGCAAGATCGCGTTCTACATGGGCATCCTGTCCAAGTTGCAGCTCAGCGACGACGAAGTCGCCGCCATCATGGGCCACGAGGTGGCGCACGCGCTGCGCGAACACGCGCGTGAACGCTTCGGCAAGACCGTGGCGACGCAGCTCGGCGCCGGCGTGCTGTCGTACGCCCTGGGCTTGGGCGGCGCGGGCCGCGAGGTGGTCAACATGGGCGGCCAGCTGCTGACGCTGAAGTTCAGCCGCGACGACGAAACCGAAGCCGACATCGTCGGCATGGACCTGGCTGCCCGCGCCGGCTACAACCCAGCCGCCGGCGTGACGCTGTGGCAGAAGATGATCACTGCCGCCAAAGGCGCACCGCCGCAATTTCTGTCCACCCACCCGGCGGGGGACACGCGCATCCGCGACATCCAGGGCAAGCTGCCGAAGGTGGTGCCGCTGTACCAGCGGGCCGCCAAGGCGGGCAGGAATTTCGGCCCGCCGGCTGCCTGACCCGTTGTGCAGGCCCCCTGCACAAGAACAGCAGCCTAGTCAGCCCCTACCAGCGCGCCGGCAGCACCTTGCACAGCACCACGCGCGGCTTTTCAATCCGCACGTAGCCGCCTTTCTTCAAATCTTTCATCACCTTGGTGACCATCACCCGCGAGCAACCCAGCTGGCGTGAAATTTCAAGCTGCGACGGCGCCGGGTCCACCACACGTTCACCGTGTTCAGCCGGCTCTGCCATCGCTTCAAGCAGTGCCGTCAGCCGGCCGTACACACCCAGAAAAGCAATCTGCCGCAGCCCGAGCGTGGCCGCACGGGCGCGGCGGATGACCTTGGCCAGCAGCTCGAAGGCGAAGCGTGGTTCGGCAGCCAGGTGCTGCTCCAGCGTGGTGCGCGTGACCAGCACGCAGACCGATGCCCTCGTCGTCTGCACATTGGCTGACCGCAGGCCACCGTCCAGCCCCATCTCGCCCACGTATTCGCCCGGGCCGTAGATGCCGTAGGTGACTTCGCGGCCGTTGTCGCCACAGCTGAAAGAGCGCAACTGGCCGCTGAGCACGATGTACAGCGTGTCGCCGCGGTCGCCTTCGCTGATGATCTGGACGCCGCGCCGCAGGCGCTGCAGCCCGCCGCGCCGCGCCAGCACACGCAGCGAATCCGACAGCGGGGCGGCGTCGATCAGGTTGGCAAGATCTTCCGTTCTTGGCATGGTGCATCGGCGCCGCCGGCACCGATGCGCGGACAAGCGTGCGCGATCTTAACGAGCGGCCAGCGCCGAGCCCACGGTGGCACCCATCGCCACGCCCAGGGCGGCCACCACGGCGGCGCCCACCAGGCTGCCCATGCCTCTGGGTGGGGTCATGCCGGCGCCTTCGTTTGTCCCACTGCTGGCACCCGTGCCTGCGCTCGACCCCGACCGCGCTGCTGCCCCCGTCCTCGCGCCCATGCCCGCTCCACCCCGCAGCACCGTCAGCAGCGGCGGCAACACCGCCACCTGGCGCACCAGGTCGCTGATGCCGGCCGCACCGGTCTTGTTGCGGATGGCGCCCAGCTGCGTGCGCACCGTGGAAACCGCGACGTTCTGCTGCCGCGCAATCTGTGTCGGGCGCACACCCGCGCACAGCAATTCCAGCACCTGCGTCTCAGCCGGTGTCAGGCGCATGCTGCGGGCATAACCTTGCACGGACAGTTGCTCGCAAACCTGGCGCTTGCCCAGCACCAGCAGCGTCGTGGGCCGCAGGTCTTCATGGTGCGGGTGGCCGCTGTGGACGGCATGAACGGCATTCGCGGCATTCGCGGCATTTGCAGCGTTCGCCGCAGTCGCGCCCTGGCTCCCCCCCGGCAGCGGCACCACCGAGATGCTGACACGGTGCACCCCCGCACCCAACATCACCAGTTTGCGCAAGCCGCGCTGGGCCGACGCCAGGGCCTCGTGCAGCGGTGCCACGTCCTGCGGGCGTTGTGCGCGCAACGCGCTGCCCAGCATCTGCAGCGGGTGTTCACCGTCAAGCTCCAGCCGCGCGGCATGGTTGAGATAGACGACCTGGGCGTCGGCGCTGACCAGCACCATGCCGTAGTCGATTTCATCCAGCATGCGTGTCATGCAAAGCCCCAATTCACCGGCGGCTGCAGCGCGGCGTTCGGGTCCGGTGTAACCCTGGAATCTGCGGCGTTCGCCGGGGTCGGACGGGCTGAGGGCGAGGTTGTCGAACATGGTTTTCCCCTGGCTGATGGTGGTGTGCCGGTGTTGGGTTTTTGATGTCCCGGCACAGCGTCAATAGTAAGGAAGGGCGCCCGCTGCGGGCGGTCATTCGGCGCGCGAAACTTGGTCAACTATTGACCTTCGCCGTCCCCCTGCGGCGCGATGGTTTGCGACAAGGTTTGCGATAACGACAGTGCAGTGTGCATCGCTGGCGGCAGGCGGCCCACCGTCATCAACAGCTCGGCCACGCTGGCGTGCCCGGTCTTGCGCCGCACCGCGTTGATATGCCGCCGCACCGTGCTGGGCGCCAGGCTCAGGTCTGCCGCCGCACCGTCCGCAGCCCAGTCCGCAACCCCGTCCGCCGACCCTGCGCGCACCAAGGCCTGCAGCACACGACTCTGCGGTGCGCTCAAGTGGCTGGCACGGGCGTAACCCGGCAGGTCGGGGCCGGGCTGGCCGTTGAC
>JAYSYB010000385.1:0-4718 GCA_043716775.1 Rubrivivax sp. | reverse complement strand
GAAAGAACCGGTGCACACACGGCTGCTGCCGGCCCGACACGGTGATGCGTCGGGCGTGCGTGGCGCGGCCTGGTTGTGGCGAGGGTGACGGCGAGACTGAGGCGAGACTGAAGGCGCGGCGGCGCTGATCAGCCCGCCGCCGGCACGGCCTACGCCCTGCCGTGCTTGGCCACCAGGTCCTTGGCAGACTTCAGCAGCGCCGCGCCCTTGAAGCCGCGCTTGTCCATGTCGGCGACCCACTCTTCGTCCACATGGCTCGACAGCTTGATGAATTCCTGCGCTTCCGCGGCGCTGAAGGTGTAGAGCGTGTTGCCGCGGTCGGTGGCGCTCTTGCGGCCGTTGGGGTCGTTGCCCTGCTGCGTCTTGCCCAGCCAGGCCGAAGTCGCCAGGCCCGAGTTGGCATCGATGACCTTCTTCAGGTCAGGCGCCAAGCCTTCGTATTTGGCTTTGTTCATCGCCATCACGAAGGCGGTGGTGTACAGCGCGGGGCTGCCAGCCGGAAATTCGCTGTGGAACTTGGTGAGCTCGTGCACCTTCACCGACGGCACCACCTCCCAGGGGATGACGCAGGCTTCGATCGTGCCCTTGCTCAGCGCGTCCGGAATCTGTGGCAGCGGCATGCCCACGGGAATGGCGCCCAGCGACCCCAGCATCTTGGTCACCTGGCGCGTGGGGCCGCGCACTTTCATGCCCTTGACGTCAACCGCGCTCTTGATGAGTTTATTGACGCTGTGGAACATGCCAGGGCCATGCACGTGCAGGGCCAGCACTTGCGTTTCCTTGAACTCGTCGGGGCACTGGGTCTGGAAGTACTCCCAGTAAGCCTTGCTGGTGGCCTCGGCGTTGTTCATCATGAACGGCAGCTCGAAGGCTTCAATGCGCGGGAAGCGGCCGGCGGTGTTGCCCGGAAGCGTCCACACCACGTCCACCACGCCGTCGCGCGCCTGGTCATACAACTGCACCGGCGTGCCGCCCAACTGCATGGCCGGATAGGCTTCAAACTTGATGCGACCGCCCGAGTCCTTCTCGACCTTGTCCATCCACGGCTTGTGCATCGTCAGCCAGACGTTGCTCAACGGCGCCATGAAGGTGTGGAACTTGAGCGTGACGCTCTGCTGGGCCAGGCCGGACAGGTGCGGCGCACCCAGCGCGGCCGCTGCGGCGGCGCCTTGAACGAAGGAACGGCGTTTCATGGTGCTGGCGTCTTTCGGAAGTTGGACTTGAGGGGTGCTTAAGTTAACGGCGCGCCTTTGCGGCCGAGGTCACGGTTTACCCTGATCCGCTTGCGACAAGGGTGCAGGCAAATTGCAGATCAAGCAGGCAGCGGGTGGAGGAGCTGACGATTGCAGCCGTGCTGCTGATGCAGGCGCTGCCGGGCTGGCTGTGGACACACGGCACGACGGCTGCAGAACCGATGCGTGGTGATTTCGGCAGCTGCAGCGCGCCTGCCTACCCGATGTATTTCACCAGCCACAACGAGATCGCCGGAAAAAACAGCAGCAGCAGCGTGCGCGCGGTGTCGCTGATGAGAAAAGGCAACACACCGCGGTAACTCTCGGCGATGGGGATGTCCTTGGCCATGCTGTTGACGACATAGACGTTCAGCCCCACCGGCGGCGCCAGCATGCCAAAGCCCACCGTCATCAGCACCATGATGCCGAACCAGATGGCCACGCTCTCCTTCGGCATGCCGAAGTCCAGGCCCATGATCATCGGGAAGAAGATCGGGATGGTGAGCAGGATCATGCTCAGCTCGTCCATCACCGCCCCGAGCACGACGTAGAACAACAGAACAGCCGCCACCACCGCCACTGGCGGCAAGCCCCAGCCTTGCACCACGCTGCTCAGCTGCGCCGGCACCTGCGTCAACGCCAACGCCGAATTCATCAGGTCGGCGCCCAGGAAAATGAGGAAGATCATGGCCGACGATTCGGCGGTGGCGTAGAAGCAGATCTTGAACTTGGCCCAGGTGATTTCGCGCTTGAGCAGCGCCGCGACGAAGGTGGCCGCCGCTCCCACCGCGGCGCCTTCGGTGGGCGTGAACTTGCCGCCGTAGATGCCGCCAAACACCACCCCGAAAATGATGGCGATAGGTGCGATGCCCGACAGCGCCTGCAGCGTCAGCTTGGGCACTTCGTCGTGCTCGGGCGCCTGGCCCGGCACCACGCGTACATAGATGGCGATAGCCACCATGTAGCCCAGCATCGCAATGATGCCGGGCACCATAGCGGCGGCAAATAACTTGGCAATGTTCTGCTCGGTCAGGATGGCGTAGATCACCAGCGGCACCGACGGCGGAATCAGGATGCCAAGCGTGCCGCCCGCGGCCAGCGTGCCGGTGGCCAGCCGTCCTGAATAGCCGTGGCGGCGAAGTTCGGGCAGGGCCACCTGCGTGATGGTGGCGGCCGTGGCCACGCTGCTGCCGCAGATGGCACCGAAGGCGGCGCAGGCCATGACGGCGGCCATCGCCAGGCCGCCCTTGAAGCGGCTCATCACCGCGGCGGCAAACTGGAACAGGGCCCGTGAGATGCCGCCCTGCGTGGCAAAGTTGCCCATCAGGATGAAGAGCGGGATCACACTCAGGTCATAACTTGCAAAACGAGCGAAAGCCTGGGTGTTGAGAAAGCTGGCCAGCGGCAACCAGCCGGCCTGCAGGACATAGCCCACAGCGCCGGCAACAAACATGGCGATGGCGATGGGCGTGCGCAGCGCCATCAGCACAAGCATGACCGCAAAGATCAGCAGCGTCAGGCTGATCGGGTTCAGGGTCATGCTCATGCCGAGGCCCCAAATTCAAAGCCGCGAATCGCCTGCACCAGCGCAATCGCCGCCGTCAGCGCCAACGGCGGCACCATGCCCACATAGACCACCCAGTCGGGGAAGCCGAGCATCATCGAACCGGCTTGCGACTGCCAGGCGTTGAGGCCACCCACCACCGTGCGCCAGGTCATCAGCGCCATCGCAAGCGACAGCAGCAACGCGCCGAAACGGTCAAGCTTGCTTTTCGTCGCCTCTGAGGCCTTGGCGGTGAAGAAGTCCACCATGATGTTGCCGCGCTTCATCTGGCACCAGGGCATGAAAAGCGCAATCGCAGCGCCGGCTGCCGAGCCCGAGAGCTCGAAGTCGCCAACGATGGTCCAGCCCGTGGTGTTGCGGCCGATCAGGCTGACACAGGTCATCAGTGTGATCACGGTCAGCAGCACGCCGGCCAGCACGGCGCAGAGCTTGGCCAGTTGTTCAAGCAGGGTCACTCAGGTCTCCTCGGTCTTTTCAGCGCGGTTTCGGTACTGGGTGGCTGGCAGGCGCGCGCAGCCTATCGAGTGTAGGGGTCAGGGTGATCTGGCTCGACAGCCGGCTGCCCGGATCGCAAGGGGTGGCAGTCATTTCCAGCATTGAGCGTTCATCGGCACTGGGCACCGGGCAGGGGCAGGCGTGAGGCCAGTCCGCGTCCACAACGACGTGGCAGGTGGTGCAAGTCAGGCTGCCGCCACAGTCGGCCGCGATGGCTTCCACGCCCGCACCCACCGCGTCTTCGAGCGCGCCTTCAACCCCCGCCGGATCGCCGCCGCAGACCAGGGTCTTGCCGCGCTGCGTGCCGTGCAGGTCGGGCCAGGCCACGCGCACTTCATCGAGTTGCAGTTCGCGCACACGCGCCAGCAGTGCGGCGCAGGTCGCCTGGCAGGCTGCGCTGTGTGCGCCGCAGGCCTGCGCCAAAGTCACGTGGCCAAGCTCATGCGGTGGCGGCTTGCAACAGGCAGGGCGCAGCGGCGCGCTTGGCCGCTGCGGCCCCCTGCCAGAAAGCCTGCCAACCGGCAGGCCGGTGCGATGCAGTCCAACATGTTGCGGCCTTGCAGCGCAGCGGCCTCTTCGGTGCTCAGCACCATCGGCGGTGTGCGCCCGGCTTGCACGGTTGCGATGGCCTTCGACGAAGGTCTGTGGAAACGCCGAATGCGTCACGCGCACACGCATGAGCTTGTCATCAGCCGCAGCGTGGTCAGGCGCGTCAGGCCCGGCGCCACGACTTCATGGTGAACCTCGGGGCTGCAGAACTCGCGCATGACACGCGTCATGGGCCAGCGTTCGCCATCGACGCTGCCCCCGCTGGCGGCGCGGAACTGGCCGTCGTAGCTCTGTTCGAGTGACTCGTCCTGCAGGTAGCGGTGCAGGAAGCTCGGGTGCGCGGGGTCGATGCCCACTTCCACCGCCTGCAACCTATTGCAGTGCCACAGGCCTTTGGAAGGCGAAGATGTGGCGGGTGGAGGCGTTGAAGCAATCAGAGGACGGCAGCGCCGGCGGCGTGCTGTCTTCGGGGCCGAGATACGCAAAGAGCACGCCCGCGCGCTGCAGCAGCGGGTAACTGCGCTGCCGCACACGCTGGCACAGCGTGGAACTCACCGGCTCGGCCGGCGTCTCCAGACAACGGCCGTCGACCGCGAACTTCCAGCCGTGAAAAGGGCAGCGAATGCCGTCGCCTTCGTGGCGGGCGAAGCTCAGATCGAAGCCGCGATGCGGACAGTCGCCGTCAAGCAGGCCGAAGGCGCCGCTGGCATCGCAAAACAGCACCAGGTCTTGCCCCAGCAGGCGCACGGCCTTGACAGGTCGCTCGGCCACGCCCGGGTCAAGCCGCGGGTTGAACTCGTCCAACAGTGCGGCTGGTTGCCAGTAGCGACGCAGGCGCGTACCGCAGGGTGTGCCCGGGCCGATGCGGGTGATGAGTT
>JAYSYB010000384.1:0-4723 GCA_043716775.1 Rubrivivax sp. | reverse complement strand
CCGCATCCCGCCCGACGCGGCGCCGCTGCAGCGCCTGCGCTTCCTGAACCAGTATTTCTTCCAGGAACTGGGCTTCGCCGGCAACGTCAACAACTACTACGACCGCCGCAACAGCCTGTTGCCGGCAGTGCTTGAAAGCCGGCGCGGCATCCCCATCACGCTGGCCGTGCTGTACGCCGAAATCGCGGCGCAGGCGGGGCTGCAGGCTCAAGGTGTTTCCTTCCCGGGCCACTTCCTCGTCAAGGTGCACATGCCACGTGGTGAGGTGGTGATCGACCCCTTCAGCGGCCATTCGTTGTCGCGCGATCAGCTTGAAGAACGTCTGGCGCCCTACCGCCAGCAGCGCGGCGCGGTGGGGGACGACGAAGTGCCGCTCGGCCTTTTCCTGCAGCCTGCTGCAGGGCGCGATGTCATTGCCCGCATGCTGGGCAACCTGAAAGAAGTGCACCGCAGCCACAACGACTGGCTGCGGCTGGAACGTGCCCAGGCGCGGCTGGTGGTGCTGCTGCCCAGGGCCTGGGAAGAAAGGCGCGACCACGCGCTGGTGCTGGCCGAATTGGGCGCCCACCGCCCCGCGGCCGAAGCGCTGGCGCTGTACCTGCACCACCGGCCCGATGCCGCTGACGCGCCGGCCTTGCGCCGCCACCTGGCGGCATGGCAGCAGGGGCATTGAACGCATGGAGCAGATTCCTCTGGCCATTGGCCCGGACGCCCAGCCCGCCTTCGACAACTTCATGGTGGGCGACAACGGGTCCGTGCTGGACCATCTGCGCGCGCTGCGTCTGCCGGCGACGCCGGTGTACCTGTGGGGTACCGGTGGCTGCGGCAAGACGCACCTGCTGCAGGCGCTGGCCGCGCGCTGCCAAGCTGGCGGCCAACAAGTTGCATGGTTTGACGCCGCAGACCCCTTGCCGTGGACGTTGCAGCCTGGCTGGTCGATGGTGCTTGTGGACCGCAGTGACGCGCTGGACGAAGCAGCCCAACACGCTGCTTTTGCGCTCTTCGAAGACGCTGCGGCCCACGGCGTGCAGTGGGTGGCTGCGGGCCGCCTACCGCCCGTTGACCTGCCGCTGCGCGACGACCTGCGCACCCGCCTGTCCTGGGGCCACGTGTTCGCGCTGCAGCCCCTGCCCGACGCCGAAACCCGCGCAGTGCTGCGGCGCGACGCGGACCGCCGCGGCATCTTCCTGTCCGACGAGGTCATGGCCTTTTTGCTCACGCACTTCGAGCGCGACCTGGGCCACCTGATGCGTTTGCTGGACCGCCTGGACACCTACGGTCTGGCCAAGGCGCGCCGCATCACCGTGCCGCTGGTGCGGCAGATGCTGATCGAAGAGGGCATGCATGCGCTGCCCAGCGCATGAGGGCGGACACGAGGGCATGCCTATGAGGGCGCAGGTATGAGGCTCACCCTTTTCGACCTCGACGGCACCTTGCTGCCGAAGGATTCTGACCATGCCTTTGGCGAATTTCTGGTCGCTCATGGCTGGGCCGACCGCGAAACCTACCGTTGCCGCAACGACGCTTTTTATGACGACTATGTGGCGGGCCGGCTCGACATCCACGCCTACGTCGACTTCGCCACCAGCGCCTGGCGAGGCCGCGCCGATGCGGAGCTGGGCGCCATCACCGCCCGCTTCCTGGCGGATGTGGTGCGACCCATGCTGCACCCGGCTGCTTTGAAGCTTGTGCGCCAACACCGGCAGGCCGGCGACGTGGTGGTGCTGGTCACTGCCACCAACGACTTCGTCACGCGGCCGATTGCGGGCCTGTTCGACATCGAGCACCTGATTGCCACCGAACTGGCGCGCGACGCAGCGGGCCGCGTGCTGGGCACGATCCACGGCGTGCCGGCTTTCCGTGAAGGCAAGGTCACGCGGGTTGAGCATTGGCTGGCCACACGCCAGCAAAGCCTGGCCGACTTTGAGCGCTGCACGTTCTACAGCGATTCCACCAACGACCTGCCGCTGCTCGAAAGCGTCAGCCACCCCGTGGCCACCAACCCCGGCCCCGCACTTCTGCGAATTGCGCAGACGCGCCATTGGCCCGTCCTGAACCTGTTCACATGATCAAAAAATTCATCAAGCGCTTGCTCGGCCATAGCGACAACAAGCGCGAAGACAAGCGCGAAGGAAAACCCGAAGCCACAGTCGCTGCGCCCGACGCAGCTGCCATGCCCGCAGTCCCGCTCGGCGTGCGCGTCGACATTCCCGCAAGCGTTCACCGCATCGACCCCACGCTACTGGACGCCAACGCCGTGCGCGTCGTCAAGACGCTGCAGGACGCCGGCTTCGTGGCCTACGTCGTGGGCGGCGCGGTACGCGACCTGCTGGTCGGCATGCGGCCCAAGGACTTCGATGTGGCCACCGACGCCACGCCAGAACAGGTCAAGGCGCTGTTTCGCCGCGCTTTCATCATCGGCCGCCGCTTCCGCCTGGTGCACGTCATTTTCGGCCGCGGGCGCGAGCACGAGACGATCGAGGTGTCCACCTTCCGCGCCTACCTCGACGCCAGCGCCGCCGAACAGGTGGCCGGCAACGAAAAATCTTCCAAGCAGCAAATGGTGGACAAGACACACGTCGTCGATGCTGCAGGCCGTGTGCTGCGCGACAACGTCTGGGGCCCGCAGGTGGAAGACGCGGCGCGGCGTGACTTCACCATCAACGCCATGTACTACGACCCAGTGACGCAGATGGTGGTGGACTACCACGGCGGACTGGCTGATTCACGCGCCCGCGTGCTGCGCATGATCGGTGACCCCGAACTGCGCTACCGCGAAGACCCGGTGCGCATCATCCGTGTCGTGCGCTTTGCGGCCAAGCTCGGCTTTGCGCTTGAGCCCGGCACCGAGCGGCCGCTGCGTGCGATGTCGGCGTTGTTGGCCAATGTGCCGATCTCGCGCCTGTTTGACGAGATGGTCAAGCTGATGCAGACCGGCCACGCGCTGGCCAGCATCGAGCAGCTGAAGAAATATGGTCTGGTAGGGCAGGGCGGCGGGGTTTTTCCGGTGCTGGACGCAGCGCTGGCGCCGGCGCAGAACAGCAAGGCGCGTGAGACCTTCATCCGCCTGGCGCTTGAAGACACCGACCGCCGCGTCGCCGAGGGCCGCTCCGTGGTACCCAGCTTCATGCTGGCTTGTCTGCTGTGGCATGACGTGCAGGCGCGCTGGACCACTATTCGCGCCACCGGCGAAGCACCGTTCCCGGCCTTGCAACTGGCCGTGGACGCGGTGTTTGAGGCGCGCATTGGCGACATCTCAGGCCGCGGCAAGCTGGCCGCCGACATGCGCGAGATCTGGCTCATGCAGCCACGTTTTGAACGCCGCAGCGCGGGTTCGGCGCTGGCGCTGGTCGAACAACCGCGCTTCCGTGCCGGCTACGACTTCCTGCGCCTGCGCGCCGATTGTGGCGACCTGAACACCGAGCTTGCCGACTGGTGGGAGGACCTGCACTTGGGCAGCGCTGATGAACGCGAGGCGCTAATTGCTGACCTGCGCACCAGCAGCACGGCGCGTGTGCGCAAGGGGCCGGACGGGCAGGTCGCGACTGCAACGGACGCGGATCATGCAGATCACACCGGTGTCACCGAACTCTCACCCGACGCGCCCGCGTCGCCTGCAGAAGGCGGCGACACCGCGCCGCGCAAGCGCCGGCGGCGCCGCCGCCGCCCGAGTGCGCGCGAGGGGGCCGCGCCCGCGTCGGAATGAATGCCGAGCGGGTCTTTGTCGGGCTTGGCGCCAACCTGGGTGACGCGCAAGCCACGCTGAAGCAGGCACTGACCGCGCTGGCCGCATTGCCGCAGACGCAGCTGGTGGCGCAGTCTTCGCTGTACCGCACGGCCCCCGTGCAGGCCAGTGGCCCGGACTTCATCAACGCCGTGGCCGAATTGCGCACCGCGCTGCAGCCGCTGGCGCTGTTGCATGCGCTGCAGGCCATTGAACAGTCGCACGGCCGCCTGCGCCCGTATCGCAACGCGCCGCGCACGCTCGACCTGGACCTGCTGCTGCACGGCCAGCGTGTACTGACGGAGCCCGGCCTGGACCTGCCGCACCCGCGACTGCAGGAACGGGCGTTTGTGCTCCAGCCTCTGCTTGAACTGGCGCCGATGCTTGAACACCCGAGCCTGGGCCCGCTTCAACCCCTGCTGGCCGCGACTGCGGGTCAACCCATGGAAAAGCTGCTGTAAACCTGGGTGCAGTGCTGCTGCCGCTGCAGGCCATGGGTATGCTCGCATCGCCCACTGCGATTTGCCGAGGGTCTGGCAGACCCAGCGGCGAGAACAGGTCGTAGTCCTCTCGACTCCTAGAATGGGTTGGTACCGGTTTGACGACCGTGCGGTGACACGACTTGGAGCGAACATGGTGTTTGGCAGGCTTTTGCCGCGTGAGGGCAACTTCTTCGAACTCTTCAATGAGCACGGGAAGCACATCGCCGACGGCGCGCAGGCCTTCATGGCCATGGTGCAGAACTACGACAACGAGCCTGAACGCGAACGCCATGCCAAGGCGGTGGGCGATGCCGAACGCGCCGCCGACAAGATCACCGCCGAGGTGCACCGCCTGCTGCACCGCACGTTCATCACGCCCTTGGACCGCGAGCAGATCCACCGCCTGATCAATGCGATGGACGACGTGATTGACCTGCTGCAGGATTCCAGCGAAGTGATGTCGCTGTACGACCTGCGCCACCTTTCTGAAGACGTGGTGAGGCTGTCCGAAATTTCG
>JAYSYB010000383.1:0-40113 GCA_043716775.1 Rubrivivax sp. | reverse complement strand
TGGCGGTTTCCACGCCCCAGGGGTGCGGCTGCATCATCGCTTCCAGCAGCTTCCACGAGTTGTTGCCCTGCAGCGCCAGCAGACCTTCATCGACCGCTGCAAAGGCCACTTCAGCGCCTGCGACTGGCTGCCCGCCGCGGCGCACGGTGACCGTGGTTTTCACGGTTTCACGCACGCCGTATTGCTGCTGGGGCGTGCTGACCTTCACGTCCAACCGGTGCGCGGCCAGGCCGACCTTGAGTTCAGCCACACCGATCTTGAAGCTGGGTTTGGCCAGATCAACCACGGCACTCGGGGCGCGCCATTCCTTGCCTTCGTAGCGGAAGGCTTGCCACCAAGAACCCGGCTCTTGCCAGCCCCAGGTGAAGGAGCTCCACCACGGCGCTTCACGCAGCCGGCCGCGCAGCACGAAGGCGCTGACGATGACGTTGGGGGCCCAGCTTTGTGTGGCGGCGTTTGTGGATGACATGGTGGGAATGGGCACTTCGATCACCGGATCGCGCCCGCTCAGCGTCACCACCCGCGCATCGATCATGCCTTCACGTTCCACCGTGACGAGTGCGGTGGCCTGCGCAAAAGGCATGCGCAGTTGCAGCCGCGCGGTTTGACCGGGTTCGACTTCGCGTTGCTCGGGCAGCAGGTCGATGCGGTCGTCGTTGTCCTGCGCAAACCAGAGTTGGTGGGTGCCTGTCATCCAGGCCGATGCGACAGCCACGCTGCTGCGGCCGGCGTCGTCCTTGGCGCGCACTTGCAATTCCACCTCGCCGACGGCGTCGAGCCTGGCGCTGCATGCCACGCGGCCCTGGGCGTCGGTGCTGCCGGTGCAAAGCGTGCCCAGCGGCTTGCTTTCGCGCCGGTTGTCATAGCTGTAGAAGCCGCCGACGATGCGCTTGCGCGTGGTGAAGGTCTGGTGCAGCTGGCCCGTGACTTCCAGGGTGCGGCCCTTGAGCGGTTTGCCGTCGGTGCTGAGCACGAGGGCCGTGAACTGCACTTCGCCGCGCGACGCCGCCCAGCTGGGCACTCGCAGGCCGGCCACCACCGCAGCGGGCCACAGGCGCAAGCGCTGGCTGACCGTTTGTACTTCGCCGTTCGGGTCGTTGAAAGTCAGCTCAGCTTGAACGTCAGCCGGGCCGGCAAGGGCCGGCACGCCCGCCACCACCAGCCGCGCGGCGCCGGCCTTGTCGGTGCTGGCGGTGAGCTTGTCGGCAATGAGCTTGCTGCCGTCGTTGCCTTCTTCACCTTCGGGCACCGGTGCGCCGGGGGCGTCGAAGCTGAAGTCCTCATGGCCAGCAAAGCGCACCGACGCGGGGCGCATCAGGGCCGACAACTTCAGCGGCGCAGCGGCAAAAGGCCCACCGGCCATGGCGTTGAGTTGCGCCGCAAAAGCCAGCTCTGTCGGCGCGACCAGCACGCCGCCGGGGCCCGTCAAACGCGCGTCGAGCAAGGGCACGCGGAAGGCTTCGACGCGAAAGCTGCCGCTGAAAAGGCGCGTTTCCTGACCCGCTGCACCACGCTGCAGCGCCACGTCGTAGAGGCCGAGTGCGGCGGTCTTGGGGATGACCCACTGGCTCTGCGCTGCGCGTGCGCTGACAGCGCCACGGCTGGGCCAGGCCAGCGGCAGCTTGACCACCGCGTCACTGCCCACGTGCGTCAGCACGACATCGGTCGGCAGCGTGTCCGCCGCGGGCAGCGCCAGACCGGCGGCGGTTTCTGCGCGCAAGAAGTGCTTCATCGACACCGTTTCGCCGACGCGCAGCAGCGTACGGTCAAACACGGTGTGGGCGCGCAAGTCGTTCGCCGGGCCGCGCGCGGTGGCGATGTTGAAGCGCCAGGACTCGATGCCGCGGCTCCAACGGCTGAAGACGAAGGACAGGTCTTCACCTTGTCCTTGTCCTTGTCCTTGCGAATCCTTGCTGCGCGCGGTGACGAACAGGCCGTCGCTGGACAGGCATTTCTGTTCGTCGCCGTCCTCAAAGCCGCGCTCGATGCGTGCGATGCCATTCGCGTCCGTCGTGCCATTCCACAGCGGCTTGCCGTTGCAGTCGTTCACCGTCACGCGCGCAGCGGCCACCGGCCGGCCGCGGTCGAGTGTGGTCACCCACACCAGGCTGGAACTGCGGCCGCGCTTGAAGTGCACGCCCAGGTTGGTGACGAGCGCGCCGGTGCGCGCATACATCGGCGCCCGGGTTGCGAGCAGCGCGTTGCCGAGGATGCGCGACTCCACTTCCACCACGTGGTAGCCGCGCAGCGGCAGCGGGATGCCGATGACCTCGGTGGCGCGGGGTTCGGTGGTTTTCAGCTGCGGCAGGTCAGCGCGGCGGGTGTCGGGCTCGGCGGCCAGCAGCGACTGTTCGCGGGTCTTGTACGGGTCGTCGTGGTCGCGCTTCAGGCGCACAAACCAGCGCAGCAGCGCTTCGTCGCCAAGGCTGCCGTCGAGCCGTTTGATGGCGACCTTGCCACCCGTGCTGGCCCCCGCCAGATCGGCCTGCACGTGGCGCAGCGTCATGGGCAGCATGCCGGGTTCTGCGGCTGAACTGCCGGCTTCGACGATGCCAAAAGGCGCGCCCGCAAACTTGGCAAGCGGCGGCATGGCGCCGGTGGCCACGTCAATGGGGAAGCTGCCCGCATTGGCCAGCACGCGGCCGGTTTCGTCCTGAAACTGCGCCGGCAGCGTGAGCCTGAAGCGCGTGTTCTCGGGCAGCGGCGCGGCAAAGCGCACGTCGCTGACCATGGCGCTGCGCTCTTCGCTGTCGATGATGGGGGTGAGGGCCGGGCCCGGTGCTGCACCAGGGGCGGCGCTTGGCACGGGTTGCAGCCGCGCTGCCAGCGCCAGCGCCCGCGGCACCGGCGAATTGAAGCGCAGTGTCAGTGGCCGCAGCGGCATGCACGGCGCGCGTGCGTTATCGCGTTCGCAGGTGAATTCGGCCAGGAAGCGCGGCCGCACCTTCCACTGGAAACGTTGCACGCGCCGCGACACCACCCGTGGCTGCCCGGCCGCTGCCACGCCAGCGCCCCACACCAGGCGCACACCGGCGTCGGCGGGGAAAGGGCGCTGGCAGGCCAGCAGCACGACGCTGCCGGGGCCGGTGTCGCGCTGCATCTGGCGCAGTGCCTCGGTGCGTTGCGCACCTTCAATCAGCTTCACGGGGATGCGCTCGCCCAGGCCTTCGACTTCACACCAGGCCGATGCGCGCACGCTGGCGATGTCGGGTGCGCCGCTAAGGCGGACGATGAAGTGCTGGTCTTCTTCGATGCGCGCGCCAGGGTACGGCGTGACCGAGACCACCGTTGGCGCGCCGGTGCTGAAGGCGAAGTCGCTTAACCCGGTGATGACCCCGCCCAGAGGCGCGAAGGTGGCCATGGGCTTGAGCGTGCAGCGCTGGCCGGCTGCCAGGGGTTCGCGCAGGTCATAGACCCACTGGCGGTCATTCAGCCAGCGCGCGTCGCCGGGCGGGGTGCTGCCGTTGCATTGCAGCGTGTAGGGCGCCGGCCTGCGCGGGTCGCCCGCGGGCACCACGGCAGAGTCGAAGCGCACGACGACCTGGCGCACTTCGGCCACTTCGCCTTGAGGCGAAACCTGCGAAACGCGGGCTGCGTGGGCATTGCCTAAAAGGACGCTGCCGATGAGTGCAGCGGCCGCGGTCTGCGCGGCCAAAAAAAACGCGCCAGCCGCGCGCTTTGCGCTGCTGCGCGGTGTCCACACCACCTGCATGAGCCACCTCCCCGGGTGGCGGATTCTGGCGCGCGAACCGGCCTGCGGCTATCGCCGTTTTGCGGCTTCGCCGTTTCGCCGATTCACCGCTACTGGGGAGTGGATTCTTCAGTGCCGCCACTGCGCCCGCCGCGGCTTTCGCGCGCTTCAAGCTGCAACTGGCGGCGCTGCGCCGTGATCTGGCGCAGCCGGGAATCGATCACCGACCCTTCGATGAAGTCCTGCCCGGTGGCTGCGCGCGATGCCTGCTGCGCGGCGCGCAGGCGGTCGATGGCGCCGGTGAGGTCGCCGACCACCCAGCGCGCTTCGGCTGCAGCGCGCATGGCTCGCAACTTCAGGCCGAGAGCGTCGCTGGTGGCGGCCAGTTCTTCCCAGGCGGCGGGATCTTGCGGGTGGTCTGCAACCCAGGTCTGCAAGGCTTCGGTGCTTTCACGCAAGGGCACAGCCTGGCTGCCAGGGGCTGCACGCTGCAGTTGCAGCAAGGCCTGCGCGCGCAACAGCAGCGGCGGCCTTTCGGTGGGGTTGCTGCGCAGGCTGTCGAGGGCCTGAAGCGCACCCGCTGCATCACCGCGCGCCATGCGCAACTGGGCCTGCAGCAGCACCACCGCGCGTTCGGCTCGCGGGTCACGCGGCGCGGCCGTGGCCGCCAGGCTCAGCGCCTCGGCGGCCCGGCTTTCCGCGCGCGCCGGGTCGCGCAGCAGCGACGCCGCCAGCGCGCCGCCGTACAGCGCGGCCACGCGGTCGGCCAGGAGCGGCGACGACGTGCCGCCGCTGAAGCGCTGCAGCGACTGCGCGCTGTCGTCCATCAGCACCCGAGCGCGCATCTGCATCACCGCGTGCTGCACGGTGGGCATGGGCATTGCGCCGCTTCCCAGCCCGTTGCCCAACAACGCACGGTTGCGCGCTTCGGCAATGCGGTCCACCGTCAGCGGGTGGCTGCGCAGGTAGGGGAAGCCGCCGTTGTCATTCAGCCGCGTGGCAATGTCGAGCTTTTCAAACATCGCCGCCATGCCTGCGGGTGAATAGCCGGCTTCCGTCAGCACGCCGTAGCCGATGCGGTCGGCCTCGCGCTCCACATCGCGCGAAAAGTTCAACTGGCCCTGGATGGCTGCCGCCTGCCCGCCCATGATGGCGGCGTTGGCGGCGTCGATGTTGCTGCTGCGGCTGGCCGCGATGATGCCCAGCAGGAAGGCCGCCACCGCCACCATCGAAGCCCGCTGCTGCGGCGCGATGCTGCGCGCGATGTGGCGCTGCGTGACGTGCGTGAGCTCGTGCGCCAGCACCGACGCCAGCTGGTCGCCGGCGCTGGTCAGCGCCATCAGCCCCAGGTGCACGCCCACATAGCCGCCAGGCAGCGCAAAGGCGTTCACGCTGCGGTCGCGCACCAGGAAGGCTTCCCAGGCGAAGGCCTGGTCGGTCTCTGCATTGATGTCGCCGCGTGCGCGGGCGGCGGCCACCAGCGGGTTCCACAGCTGCTGCAGGTATTCGAGCAGCACGGGGTCGTCCAGGTACTGCGGGTCACGCCGACCTTCGCGCATGATCTGTTCGCCAAGGCGCTTCTCACTGCCGACGCTCAAGTCGTCTGATGCCGATTCGCCCAACGCCGGAAGGCGCGCCTGAGGCATCTGGGCATAGGTCGGGGCCGTGAAAGTGATGGATGCGCTGAGCAAGGCACCCAGCAGGCGGCGCGAAAAGTGAGGGTGCATGCGCATCGATCAGATCTTTGGTGGCTGGCGGGGCAGGTTGGAGCGCGACCAGGCCACTGCGTTCCCTTGCCTGAGTGCGTCACTATGATGGCACCGCCATGTTGCTGAGTGTGAACCGCCAATGAATGCTCCATCCACTGCGCCATCCACTGCGCCATCCACTTCCCCACTCACCCACTTCGACAGCCAGGGTCAGGCGCACATGGTCGACGTGTCGGCCAAGGCCGAAACCCACCGTGTGGCGCGCGCCACGGGGCACATCCGCATGCTGCCCGCGACCTTTGAGCTCATCGCCAGCGGGCAGGCGAAAAAGGGCGATGTCATTGGCATCGCGCGCATTGCCGCCATTCAGGGCGCCAAGCGCACGGCAGACCTGGTGCCGCTGTGCCACCCACTGCCGATCACACGCGTCACGGTGGACTTTGAGCTGAAGCGCGATGTGCATGAAGTGCATTGCAGCGCGCAGGTGGAAAGCTTCGGCCGCACTGGCGTGGAAATGGAAGCGTTGACTGCCGTGCAGGTGGGCTTGCTCACCGTGTACGACATGTGCAAGGCAGCTGACCGCGGCATGGTGATGGGCGGCATCCGGGTGCTGGAAAAGAGCGGCGGCAAGTCGGGGCACTGGACGGCGGCGTAGGGCTCTGGCTGCTGCGTGGTCTGGGCAATCCCGATCTTGCTGGGCCTGGAAGCAGGTTGGCAAGCGGCTGCTGAAGTCACCGCGCATCCACGGCCTGGCGGAGGGGGTTCAGGTTGCCAGGCTGGCCGAACTGAAGTTGCAGATCAAGATGGGCTGAGGCGCTGAGATCGGCGGGCTGCGGGTGCGCTCACGGGTGCGGCAGAAAGTCCCGCCAGCCCAGCACGGCAGCAGGCAGCTCGCATTGGAACGGCAACCCTGCCGCAGCGGGCCGCGCAGCATCGGGGCAGGCGTCGAAGAAGTCTTCGGCATCGGCCTTGTCGAATTCACGCAGCCGTGCTGCCAGCGTGCGCGCGGCGTCCAGGCCCCCACGTTCGGCGTGCGACTTCGCCCAGGCCATCATCAGCCGGGTGTCCAGCAGGTAGTGCGTGGTGCGGTCGAAGGCATGGGCGGGTTCGGCCGACACGATGCCGGATGTGACCGCCGCGTAGTCGGCATGGTGGGCGAAGAAGACGCTCTTCTGCCCCGCGGCGATGCGCTGCTCCAGCGGCGGCGAGCCCGCCTCAGAGCTGAAGATGGCCACCACACGGCCGTAGTCCCACACCGAGAACACGCTGCCGGCCAGCAGGGCGAAACCGGCCCAGCGCAGCAGGGGCACCGGGGGTTGTCGAGGCAGTGTGGGCGGTATCGACTTCACGACCTCTGTGGGTGCTGCGCCGGCTGCTGCCGGGCCGCGCAGCGCAAAGCCGAAGGCCCATGCCGTGGGCAGCAAGAAGTAGGCGTACCAGAGCGGATATTCCAGCAGGCTGTGCAGGCCGATCATCAGCACCATCATCACGGCGCAGCGCCTTGCCGTGCCGGCGTCGCCCGCCGCACGCCAGGCCTGCAGCGCAGCGCGTGCCAGGGCCAACAGCAGCAGGCCCATCACCAGAGCGGCCAGCGGCAGGCCCAGTTCCACCGCCAATTGCAGCGGCAGGTTGTGCGTGTGGTCGAAGAAGGCTGTCGGCCTGCCGGGGAAAGGTGTGAGCGTCCACGCGATGTTGAATTCGCCGAAGCCGACGCCGGCCCATGGGTGGGCCTGGATCAGAGCCAGCGTGTTTTTCCAGATGCCAAAGCGCGAACCCGAGATGTCGCTCTCGGCCAGCCGCGCGGTGCCGCCGAAGTTGTGCGCCGATGCAGCCGCCCACTGCGCCATTGCCCACCAGCCCACGGCGTAAACCACGGGCGCCGCCATCAGCAGCAGCCGCGACGTGCGCGACAGTCGCCTGTCCAGCAGCCCCCACAACACAAGCAGCAGCACACTCACCAGGCCGGTGCGTGAAGCGGTGAGCACGACGGCAAAGACGAACGCCGCCATCGCACACGCCGCAACGCGCTGCGAAACGCGGCGCAGGTCCAGCAGCGCAATGACGGCAATGCACGACCACAGCAGCAGGCTGCTGAGGTGGTTGGGCTGGCGCAGGTTGCCGACGGCGCGGCCGGCGATGCCGGAGATGGCGACCCAGTTGCCGTCGGGGAGTTGGGGGGCGAAGACCTGCAGCAGGGCCACGGCCACGTTCAGCGCGCCCGCCACGAGCCAGCCCCAGCAGAAGGCGGCGAAGACCGACTCCGCGCCCGGCCCTGGGTGCGGCGACGAGCCGCCCGCAGCCAGCAGGGCGGCAGCGGCCAGCGTGCCGACGGAAGACAGCGCCAGGCTCGCCGGCAGCGCGCCCTGCAGCCAAGCCCACAAGGCGGCAGCACCCAGCACACCCAGTGCGGCATGAAGCACCGCAACACCCTTTGAAGCCCCGCGCGCGCTGGCGACCACAAACGCAGCCCATAGCGCGAAGGCCAGCGCCTGGTTCAGGAAGGTGGGAGAAGGGGACGCGTTGTAGGCCAAAAGCGAGGGCAGCGAGGCGGCAGCAACCGCAAGGGCCACGACCAAGGGACTGGCTGCGCCGAGGGCGGAGGTGGCGACGGGGCCGGGATCGTGGTGAGGCGTGGACAAAGCGCTGCGCGGGTTGGGCGGTGACGAGAGGGAAGAATGCTAACAAGCGGCTGCGGCAGGGCGTGCCACGGCAGGTTGACGGAACCAGCGACTGGTCTGACCATGAAAGAAGTTGGGATGGTCCAGGCCAAGAACCGGCTGTCCAAGCTGCTCGCAGCAGTTGAGTCAGGCCGACGGGTCGTCATCACTCGGGCGTGGCAGTGGCTCGGCTCGTGGGCTGCAGCCCCTGCTGCAGCAAGTTGAGTGCACCAGGCGATGCGCAGCGCGAGCGTGTCAAGCAGGCCTTTGCAGAGTTGGCGCAATGGCGCAATGGCGCACTGGCGCAATGGCACCGTGCTGGACATCCCGTTGAACGACGCCATCAACAACGGGCGCGACTGAAGTGCCCTTCGTCATCGACAACTCCATGGTCTCGGATTGGTACCTTGAAAGCCAGGCCCCGCCGTACACCGAAGCCATCGCTGACCAACTGCGCGAAGACCTGGCCAGGCTGCCCATCGCCGTGGACCGGGCAGGTGTGCCGCCGCCTGAGCTGTTGGCATTGGCGCTGCGCTTCGGGCTGAGCAGCTATGACGCTGCATCTGGAACTGGCATTGCGACTGCAAGTGCCGGTGGCGACAGGGGTGTGGCGTTGGGGGGTGCGGCAGTGGCGAGTGGGGTGGAGTGGTGGGGGAAGTGCCTTGATCGCGCAGGATGCTTCAAGGCGCTGAAATGCCCACCAGGACTGGCCACCGCTGCCCGGCGGCTTGCCAGGCGTCACGGCTCTCGCTGCAGCGTTGCGGCGAGTGCATTGCGCAGAGTCTCCTGAGCGTGAGTGCAGCGTCGGCCCGGCGCCCGTTCAGCCCTGCGGCAAGGGCGTAGCGCAACATGGCAGGCGGGAATGCAAAGCGTCGGGTCACGCGTTGCATCCAGTCAAGCTCGGCGCTCGACATTCCACTCTCGAGCGTGAGGCTCAGGTGTTTTTAGCGAGAGTGCCATCGGTGTTGAGTGCGGGCGATTCAGATGCAAAAAAGGAGCCCGCAGGCTCCTTTTTTCTTCGACGACTCCCGACTAAATCGTGGTGCGGCAGGTCGAAGGCAGAAACTTGGAGATGATGGCCAAGTTCGCAGCGGAAGCGCCGCAAGCCCATGAGCCCACTGCGCTCGGAATATTCGCCGTCGTCAGCACCGTGGTGCCGTCGGCCGCACGCGGTTCCAACAGAACAATCTAGCCGGCAGCAGCCGGGTCGATCCCGGGCCCGATGGTGATTTCAATCCGGCCGTTGGCTGTCGTGTTGATGGCCGCAACATACTTGCTGGTGGCGGTCGCACTCTCGCAACCCCAAGCGCCGGCAGCAGGTGCCGTCGCAGTCGTGAGTGCCTGGAAGGCCTCAGTGATACCGGTTCTGCATGACGATGCAGCCAAGATCACCTCGGACATCTTGGCCCGTTTGGTGTAGTCCTGATAGGCCGGCAGCGCCACCGCCGCCAAGATGCCGATGATCGCGACGACGATCATCAGTTCGATCAGGGTGAAACCTTGTTGAACACGCTTCATGAATAAGACTCCTTGGGGCTGGGGGGTAAAAATTGGGGAACAACATCCCCCTAGATGCAGGGCCCGTGCCAGCCTTAAATCGCGCTCAAACCGTGAGATTTGCCACCGGGTGTGACCTGTTCGGTCACTTTCGACTGACAGGGCAGGCGCCCCAGCGCTCCAGGTGACGCAATGCGTCACCTGCCGTGCCGCTTACTTCGGCACGCTCATCACGTCGCCCGATGCCAACGAGCGCACGCGGTGTCGGCTGCCTTGGGCGGCGATCTCGGACATCACGGCGTCCACTTCGCCGGGCTTGATGTGGGTGATGTAGACGTCGGTGTCTTGTGCCAGTTGAGCCAGCTCACCACGCAGGTCTGCAGGGCACAGGTGGCGGCTGATGCCGGCCAGTGCCTTTTCGTCGTCGCCAAAGGCGGTCTCGATCACCAGCGCCGCAACGGGCAGTGTGGCCAGCCGGGCCCACAGCGAGGCGTTGGGGCCGGTATCACCCGTGAACACCCAGGCGCCTTGGCTACCCAGCACGGCATAACCGACAGCCGGCACGGTGTGGCTGGCGGGCAGTACCTCAACCTGGTGTTCGGCCAGTGTCAGAACCTGGCCCACTTCAATGGCATGGAACTGCAGGACCGGGTTTGCCACATCAGGCAGGCGGGTGAAGTCGGGCCAGATGACGCCGTTGAAGATGTGCAGCCGCAGCGCTGCAATCGTTGCCGCCAGCGCGTGGACCTGGATGGGAGGCCGTGCCGCAGCGCGGCGGCGGCGGGTGACGCTGTCAGCCAGGAGGCCGATGGACAACACATGGTCCAGGTGCGAATGCGTGACCAGGATGTGGTCGATCTGCACCATCTCTTCAAGGGTCAGGTCGCCAACACCTGTGCCGGCGTCGATGAGTACGGTCTGGTCGAGCAGAAAGGATGTGGTCCGGCTGCCAGCGGCAATGGAACCCGAACAACCGAGGACGCGGATCTGCATGGAGTGTGGCAAGGGTTTGGCCGCTGAGGGCAAGCAATCAGCCGGCAAGATGCAGATGCTGGCCCCCCGGCTGTGCCCGCGCAAGGCACATCAGCCCACACGACACGCCTGGCAACAACAGCACAGCCCCAGACGTGAACCCCATCACGGCCGCAAGGCCTGGCTCTGCAAAAGCCGCCGAGTCGAGCGGCACGCAGTGCCCGCTCGAACGAGGCGAGTCAGGACGGTGATCACTCAGAACCGAAGGTTTTGATTGGTTCCCGGCCAGGCGAAGACGCCCTGGCGTTTGCCAAGCACAAACAATCCTCAGGACTGTTTGAGTCCGGGCACACCCTAACGGAAAATGAACTGCATCTGGGTGCCGGCGAGTTCGATGACGTCGCCGTTGCGCAGTGGCACGGAGTCGCCGACGATCATTACGCCGTTGATGCTGGGCTTGGTGGTGCCTTCCACGTGTGAGAAGGCGTAACCGTTGGGCCGCTTGGTGATCGAAGCCACTTGCACACCCGGCTTGCCGACAGTGGTAACCACCTTGGTCAGCACCACTTCACGCCCGGCCGCAGCGCCGTTGAGCACCTTGATCGATGCCGGCTGCACGGGCGGTGGTGGCACCACGCCAGGCGAAACACCACCCAGGCCGCCAAAACCGGAAGCGCCGGCGGTGGCGTGCATGACGCTGGGTGCGCCCATGCCGGGCTGGGCACTGCCCGGCCGCATGATCATCGTCTTTTCGTAGTCGCTGGACTCGTCAACCAGATACTTGATCTTGTACTTGCCGATCTCGACCGTGTCGTTGTGACTGAGCAGCTGCTTCTTGATGGCCTTGCCGTTGATGTACGTGCCGTTGGTGCTGTTGAGGTCTTCAATGAAGACGTCGGCACCCACCATCTGCAGCACGGCATGTTCACCGCTGACCGCGAGGTTGTCGATCACGATGTCGTTGTACGGACGGCGGCCGAGCGTGGTCTTGTCCTTGGTGATCTGAACTTCCTTGATCACCACACCGTCCAGAGATACCACCAATTTGCCCATGCCTGCCCTCGGTTCTTTGCGCTGCCGGCTGCAGCGGTGGCAGCGCCTTGCAACGCTGCATGTTCTATTGCGGTGGTGGCTGCGGCCTTAGCGCCTGAAGGGCCACCAAGACCGAGCCGGTGCGCTTGCGCCGCCGGACGCGCGCCCCAGAATCACGGAGATATTATCCTTTCCGCCTGCATCGTTGGCGGCATCGATGAGCGCCCGCGTGCTTGATTCAAGGGAGTCGTGCGCCAGCAACACCTGCAAGATGCCGTCGTCGTCCAGCATGTCTGACAGCCCGTCAGAGCACATCAAGAACAGGTCACCGGGCAGCATGTCGTGCTGGTGTGTTTCCAGCAGCACGGTGTCTTCCACGCCCACGGCACGGGTGACAAGGTTCTTGTTGGCTGAAAAAGCCGCCTGCTCGGGCGTGATGAGTCCGGCGTCTATTTGCTCTTGCAGTAGCGAATGGTCACGCGTGATCTGTTGCAGACGGCCTTCACGCAACCGGTAACAGCGTGAGTCACCCACGTGACCCAGCAGCACGCGGCTGTCGCGGAAGACCGCCACCACCAGCGTCGTGCCCATGCCTGCGTACTGAGGGTTGGAGTTGGCGGCGTTGAAGATGGCGCGGTTGGCGTTGTCGACGCAGATGTCCATCGCGCGGCGCACTTCGGCGTCACTGGCTTGGCTGCTGGCTTCGCGCAGCCAGCGGCCGAGCTCGGTGCGGATGAAGCTGGTGGCCATGTTGCTGGCGACTTCACCGGCGTTGTAGCCGCCCATGCCATCGGCAAGCACGGCCAAGTAGACGCTGTCGTCGGTGGCGACCGAATCTTCGTTGTTGCTGCGCGCCCGGCCGGGGTCCACGGCGGCATGGAGCTCGATCGTCATTGGCACAGGCAAAGGCGGTAGCTCAGGTCACAGAGGAACCAGATTGTGCATCGGTTCGCAACGCGTGCTTGTGGGTGGGAACCCATGTCATCGTGACTTCACACCGACGCCACCCAGCGCTTGGCCCAGAAGGCGCAATTGCAGCGCCACTGCAGCGCCGTCGTGAGGGCGATCGGCGGGTGCCTTGGCCAGCAGACTGGCGATGAGATGCGCCAGGCTCATGGGCAGATCTGGGCGCAAGGATTGCAAGTCAGGCGCCGGCTCGTGGGCCACCTGGCGCAACAGGTCGCCCATCGACTGGCCTTCGTGCGGCAGCTTGCCGTTGAGCAGTTCAAACAGCAGGACACCCAAGGCGTACAAGTCCGTGGCCGGGCTCGGCAGTGCGCCGGCCAACTGTTCAGGCGCCATGTATGACGGCGTGCCCATGACGATGCCGGTGCCGGTGTGGGACGCAGCGCTGGTGCGCGCAAGTCCGAAGTCAGCCAGCTTGACGACGTCGTCGGCCCAGTTCACCAGCACGTTGGCCGGTTTCAGGTCGCGGTGCACGACACCCAGGCGGTGGGCGTGGCCCAGCGCGCCGGCCACGCAGCTGCACAAGCGCAGAACCAGCGCTTCAGGCAGCAGCCGCGGTGGCCGGGTGTAGCGGGTCAGGTCGCTGCCCGCCAGCGGTTCCATCGCCAGCCAGGCGATGCCGTCTGCAAGGCCGGCAGCGAGAACCTGAACGATGTGCGGGTGCTGCAGCCGGCCCGCGGCGCTGGCCGCCTCCAGGAATTGCGTGCCCGCCGCGGCCCGCGTCGGGCCTGCGGACAGGGGCATGATCTTCAGCGCCACGATCTGCTGCGTAGTTTCGTGCTCAGCCAGGTGCACGGTGCTGGTGGCGCCGTGGCCAATTTGCCGCAGCAGGCGATAGCCGGCTACGCGGGTCTCGGCGTTGGGGCGGGCCTTCGGACGAGAGTGCACGCGGTTGTGCAACGGGGCCTAAGTTCTGGCGGCGTGAGACCGGGCTCGTTGTTTGATCAAGAGGCCGATGGCCAGCACCAGCAATGCACCCGCCACGCTGGCGCCGTAACGCAACATGGCCACAGCTTCGGGCAGCACGCTGGCTTTGGCTGCAGGCAGCGTGGGGATGTATGGCAACAAGGCCGGGTCGCTGACCACCATCGAGCCGGCGATCCAACCCAGCAGCATGCCGCCCACCGTGATGATCATCGGGAAGCGGTCCATCAGCTTGATCACCAATTGGCTGCCCCACACGATGATCGGAATGGAGACCAACAAGCCAAACACCACCAGCGGCATCTTGTGGTCGCCACCGGCGCCTTCGGCCGCACCGGCAATGGCGATCACGTTGTCCACGCTCATCACGAGGTCCGCAATGACCACCGTCTTGACGGCGGCCCAAAGCTTGTCTGACGCTGCGATCTCGCCATGCCCGCCTTCGTCGTCAGGAGCGATCAGCTTGACGCCGATCCAGACCAGCAACACCGCCCCGACGATTTTCAGGAAAGGGATGGCCAGCAGCGTAAGCGCGAAGAAGATCAGGATCACGCGCAGCACGATGGCGCCCACGGTGCCCCAGAGGATGCCCTTGGTGCGCAGCGCGGGTGGCAACCGGCGGCAGGCCAGCGCAATCACGACGGCGTTGTCGCCACCCAGCAAGATGTCGATGAGGATGATCTGGCCGACGGCGATCCAGAAGTCGGCATGCATGAAGGCGTCCATCTTTGGCGACTCTCTCGTTGGAGCGTGGGGCAGTGGCGCTGAAGTCTAGTGGCCCAGCCCGGGGGGCAGACTGCGGTAATTGCGGATGCAGGCACAAACCGGATGGGCCGCGCAAAGGCGACCCGGGCAAGGCGGCGTCCGGCCGCGACCCCGCAGCCCAGCGCGCCTAGAGCAACGCCTTCAGCAGCTTGGCCATTTCCGACGGGTTGCGGGTGATCGTGAAGCCGCACTCTTCCATGATCGCCAGCTTGGCGTCTGCCGTGTCGGCGCCGCCGCTGATCAGCGCGCCGGCGTGGCCCATGCGCTTGCCAGCCGGCGCGGTGACGCCGGCGATGAAGCCGACGATCGGCTTGTTCATGTTCGCCTGGCACCAGCGCGCGGCTTCGGCTTCGTCGGGGCCGCCAATTTCGCCAATCATGATGACGGCGTCGGTGTCGGGGTCGTCGTTGAAGAGGCGCATGACGTCGATGTGCTTGAGGCCGTTGATGGGGTCGCCACCGATGCCGACTGCGGAACTCTGGCCGAGGCCGATCTCCGTCAACTGCGCCACCGCTTCATACGTCAGCGTGCCGGAGCGGCTGACGACGCCGATGCGGCCCTTGCGGTGGATGTGCCCCGGCATGATGCCGATCTTGATCTCTTCGGGCGTGATCAAGCCTGGGCAGTTCGGGCCCAGCAGCAGCGTCTGCTTGCCGCCGGCGGCTTCCTTCATCTTCATCTTGTTGCGCACCTCCAGCATGTCCTTCACGGGGATGCCTTCGGTGATGCAGATGGCGAGGTCCAGGTCGGCTTCCACTGCTTCCCAGATCGCGGCGGCAGCGCCTGCTGGCGGCACATAGATCACGCTGACCGTGGCGCCAGTGGCTTGGGCCGCTTCTCGCACGCCGGAATAGATGGGGATGCCTTCAAAGGTTTCGCCGGCCTTCTTCGGGTTGACGCCAGCCACGAAGCAGGCCTTGCCATTGGCATAACCCTGGCAGCCGCGGGTGTGGAATTGGCCGGTTTTGCCAGTGATGCCCTGCGTGATGACGCGGGTGTTCTTGTTGATCAGGATGCTCATGGTGTTTCAGTCTTTACTTGACGGCAGCGACGATTTTTGTGGCCGCTTCGGCCATCGTGTCGGCGCTGATGATCGGCAGGCCGGATTCCTTGAGCATCTTCTTGCCCAGGTCTTCGTTGGTGCCCTTCATGCGCACCACCAGCGGCACGCTGAGGTTGACGGCCTTGCAGGCGGCAATCACACCTTCGGCGATGGTGTCGCACTTCATGATGCCGCCGAATATGTTGACGAGGATGCCCTTCACCGACTTGTTGGACAGCATGATCTTGAAGGCCTCAGTGACCTTCTCAGCGGTGGCGCCACCGCCCACGTCCAGGAAATTGGCGGGCTCGCCGCCGAACAGCTTGATCGTGTCCATCGTTGCCATCGCAAGGCCCGCGCCGTTGACAAGGCAGCCGATGTTGCCGTCCAGGCTGATGTAGCTGAGATCGAACTTGCTGGCTTCGACTTCGGCCGGGTCTTCTTCGTCGAGGTCGCGGTAGGCCACGATCTCGGGGTGGCGGAAGAGCGCGTTGCTGTCGAAGTTGAACTTGGCGTCCAGCGCCTTGATGTTGCCCGGCTTGCCGTCGACGGACCCTTCAAGGATGAGCGGGTTGATCTCGGCCAGCGACGCGTCGGTGTCCATGTAACAGCTGTACAGCTTCTTCAGCACGTCCACCGCCTGCGGCTGACTGGCAGCCGGCACGCCAATGCCGGCGGCAAGTTCCAGCGCTTGCGCGTCGGTCAGGCCCACCAGCGGGTCGACAAAAACCTTCAAGATTTTTTCCGGCGTGCTGTGCGCCACCTCTTCAATGTCCATGCCGCCTTCGCTGCTGGCCATGATGGCGATCTTCTGCGTCGCGCGGTCGGTCAGCGCGGCCACGTAGTACTCCTTCTGAATGTCGGCGCCTTCTTCCACGAGCAGACGGCGCACCTTCTGGCCTGCAGGGCCAGTTTGGTGCGTCTTGAGCTGCATGCCCAGGATCTGGGTCGCCAGCGTCTCGACCTCAGCTTGTGTCCGGGCCAGCTTCACGCCACCGCCCTTGCCGCGGCCACCAGCGTGAATCTGCGCCTTCACCACCCACACCGCGCCACCCAGCTTCTGCGCCGCTTCCTGGGCTTCACGCACATTGAAGGCGGGGTAGCCGCGCGGCACGGGCACGCCGTGGGCGCGCAACAGCTCTTTGGCCTGGTATTCATGAATCTTCATTGGCGTTCCTTCGCTCGCTCGTTCAAATCGGGATGGGGCTATTCGGCAGGGGCTGCCATCGGTGCGCGGTACCAGCGCGGGTAATGCAGGCGCACCGCTTCGCCGGTGCTGCGCAGGGCGTGGCAGTGGTCGATCTGGAATGGCTTCGCGGCGCCTTCGGCTGTGCCGCGGGTGTCGATGACCTCGCCAGCGAAAGCCTGCACCACGGCAGTGGGCAGCACTTGGGCCAGTTCCGTGATGTGTGTGCACCCGAGGACGCCGCCCACACGCTGGCGCAAGTGCTTGCGAAAGTCCTTTAGCAGATTCAGGCCAACGAGCGTGGCGTAGGCGTCGCCGTGTTCGTTGCACACGCCTGTGTAGGGCACCCAGCGCGATTCGGAGCCGGCGGCGACGACGTCAAGCTGCTCATTCACCACCAGGCGCAGCAGCATGTCGTGGATCGGCGTGCCGGGCGCGCGCGGTCCTTCGGCCATGAGGGCGATGCGTGTCTTGACGTCCGTCAGCACCGCGTCCACTTCCCACAGACCATTGCCGCACGCAAACACCTGCACATCGATCTGGCGGCGGTGCTTGAGCTGGCGCTGTGGCGCCGCTGGCGGAAGGCTCATTGGGGGGGGGTGGGGCAGGAGCGATGTCGTGGGTTGCAGCGTATGCGCAATGCGGCGACGAATTTAGCATGCTGCTGTGCAGCAGACGCTTCCAGCGGGTGCCTGTTGCGGGCTGCGGCCTCGTCAGCCGAGGCGGTGGTTGTCGCGGTGCAGGCCGCTTCACGCACTACCCAGCGCGCCACAACGCACGATTCAATCGTCTTCGACGCCTTGAACCACGCGGCGTATGACCTCGCCTTCAAAGCCGCGGCCGGCCAAGAAGCGCATCTGGCGTGCACGATCGGCGGCGTCAGCCGGCGGCACGCCAAAGCGCCGGCGCCAGACCTCACGGGCGCGGTCGACCTCGGTCCCGCGGGCCTCTTTCAGCGTGGCGCTCACCAGGTCCGGGTCCAGGCCCTTGAACTGCAGCGTCTGCTTCAGGCGGCGCACGCCGTAGCGCTGGCCCTGGCTGGCAAGCACGGACGCTGCGGCACGTGCCTCGCTCAGCAGCCCGGCTGCAGCCAGTTCGTCAAGTGCGCGTGCGATCTGAGTGTGCGCGCTGTCGTTTTCCGTCGCGGTGACATGGCGCGCCAGCTTGCGCTCCAGCTCATGGCGCGAATGTTCACGCTGCGACAGGTAGCGCAGCGCTCGGCCCTTGACCGACAGTGCGCCGAAGGCCATGGCGCCGCTGATGCAGCTGCAGTCTTGGCCGCTTACTCGGCCGCCTTCGCCTCTTGCAGCGGGATGCCCATGGATTCGCGCACCTTGTTTTCGATCTCGCGCGCCAGCTCTGCGTTTTCACGCAGGAATTCGCGTGCGTTGTCCTTGCCCTGGCCGATCTTTTCACCGTTGTAGGCGTACCAGGCACCGCTCTTATCCAGGATGCGGGCTTCCACGCCCATATCGATGATTTCGCCTTCGCGGCTGATGCCTTCGCCGTAGAGGATGTCGAATTCGGCCACCTTGAAAGGCGGCGCGACCTTGTTCTTGACAACCTTGACCTTGGTCTCGCTGCCGATGATTTCTTCGCCCTTCTTGATGTTGCCGGTGCGGCGGATATCCAGCCGCACCGAGGCGTAGAACTTCAGCGCGTTGCCGCCGGTGGTGGTTTCGGGGTTGCCGAACATGACACCGATCTTCATGCGGATCTGGTTGATGAAGATGACCATGGTGTTGGTCTTCTTGATGGTGCCGGTGAGCTTGCGCAGAGCCTGGCTCATCAGGCGCGCCTGCAGGCCGGGCAGGCTGTCGCCCATTTCGCCTTCGAGTTCGGCCTTCGGCGTGAGCGCAGCCACCGAGTCGATGACGATCAGGTCGATGGAGCCCGAGCGGACCAGCGCGTCAACAATTTCCAGCGCCTGCTCCCCCGTGTCCGGCTGGCTGATGAGCAGTTCTTGAAGGTTGACGCCCAGCTTCTGCGCGTACTGGATGTCCAGCGCGTGTTCGGCGTCGATGAAGGCACAGGTGCCACCGACCTTTTGCATTTCAGCAATGACTTGCAGCGTCAGCGTGGTCTTGCCCGACGATTCAGGTCCGTAGATTTCAACCACCCGGCCGCGCGGCAGGCCGCCAACGCCAAGCGCAATGTCCAGCCCTAACGAGCCGGTGGAGACCACCTGGATATCCTCGATCACCTCGCCTTCGCCCAGGCGCATGATCGAGCCCTTGCCAAACTGCTTTTCAATCTGCGCCAACGCAGCTTGCAGAGCCTTGGCTTTCTCGGTGTTCAGCGCTTTGACGGGTGCGTCCATGGGGTTTCTCCTGAGTGAGTCTGTTGCAGCAGATTATGGCGCACAAGCTGGATATGCGTACAGTCATTTGGGGTAACTCCTGGGGGCGCACCCAAGCGGGTGGGCGACATGGAGAGCGATCTGGCTCGACATCAGGTCGTTGCCTAAAATTGCAGCAAAACACGCGGACCGACACACCGGCCCGCACGGAGACCCACAGATGCGCATCCTCATCGCCGAAGACGACCAGGTGCTGGCCGATGGCCTGTTGCGGTCCCTGCGTTCAGCGGGTTATGCCGTGGACCAGGTCAGCAGCGGCACCGAGGCCGACGCCGCGCTGGCGGCCCACGAATTCGACATGGTCATCCTTGACCTGGCCCTGCCGCGCATGCATGGCTTTGAGGTGCTGAAGAAGCTGCGCGGCCGCGGCATCACCGTGCCGGTGCTGATCCTCACCGCTGCCGACAGCGTCGAGCAGCGCGTCAAGGGACTGGACCTGGGCGCCGACGACTACATGGCCAAGCCCTTTTCGTTGCAGGAGCTTGAAGCCCGAGTTCGAGCGCTGACGCGACGCGGCCTGGGCACCGCGTCCAACCTGCTCAAGCACGGTCCGCTGACCTTTGACGCCACCGGCCGCGTCGCCTATCTCAACGACCAGATGGTGGATTTGTCGGCGCGCGAACTCAGCCTGCTGGAAGTGCTGCTGCAGCGCGCGGGGCGCCTGGTCAGCAAGGATCAACTCGTCGAACGGCTGTGTGAATGGGGCGAAGAGGTCAGCAACAACGCCATCGAGGTCTACATCCACCGCCTGCGCAAGAAGATCGAACAAGGCCCGGTGCGCATTGCCACGGTGCGCGGCCTGGGCTACTGCTTGGAAAAGATTGCGGCTTGAACGGCACTGGCCAGCTGCGGTGCCGGCCACACCAGCCACCGAATCGGCGCGCCTGATGTTCGGGCCTGTCGCGCACGAGCAGCGTTCGCTCTTCGGCGAAATTCTCGACTGGATGCTCGCGCCGCTCCTGCTGCTGTGGCCGCTGAGCCTGGGCCTGACGTCGCTGGTGGCGCAGTCCATCGCCAACCGCCCATACGACCGCGACCTGGCCGACGTGGCGATGGCGCTGGCGCGGCAGTCCTTCGTGCTCTCGGCGCCCGACCTGTCCAGTTCCGCTTCGTCTTCCGCTACATCTTCTGCAGACGCGCCCGCTGCGCTGCGCCGGCGCGCGCTGGAGCGCACGGCGGCGGCCCTGCTGCGCAGCGACGACGATGGCGACAGCACCTACTTTCAGGTTCTGGGCCCGCGCGGTGAACTGGTGGCCGGTGACGCGCGCCTGGTGGTGCCCACCGACGAAGCGGTGGCCCAGGCCGGTGTGCGCTACCGCGACGACGTGCTGGGCGACGAACCGGTGCGGGTGGCCTACCTGCGTTTGCCCGGCGCCGACGGCCAGGGCGATGCGCTGGTGCAGGTGGCCGAGACGTTGGGCAAGCGCTCGCGCCTGGCCACAGAAATCATCAAGGGCGTGCTGCTGCCGCAGTTCTTGATCCTGCCGCTGGCGGTGTTGCTGGTGTGGCTGGCGCTGGTGCGTGGCATTCGCCCGCTGGCCGACCTGCAACAGCGCATCCGCCAGCGCGCCAGCACCGACCTCAGCGAAATCCCCACCCGCGGCGTGCCCGACGAGGTGGTGCCGCTGGTCAAAGCCATCAATGACCTGCTGCAGCGGCTGGACCAGTCCATCGCCACCCAGCGCCACTTCCTGGCCGACGCCGCGCACCAGCTCAAGACTCCGCTTGCGGGCCTGCGCATGCAGGCCGAACTGGCGGGCCGCGAGATCGACAGTGGCCGAGGTGACCCGGCGTCGATCAGCCATTCGTTGCGCCAGATAGTGGTGTCCAGCCAGCGGGCGGCGCACATGGTCAATCAGTTGCTGGCGATGGCCCGTGCCGAAGACGGCGGCCAGGCGCTGCGCCGTGTGCCGGTGGACTTGGGCGGCGTGACGCGCGACGTGGTGCAGGACTTTGTAGCCCGCGCGATGGAGCGCCGCATCGACCTGGGCTACGAAGGGCCCGAGCCCGGTACGCCAGCGCTGCTGCGGGGCGAACCGGTGCTGCTGGGCGAACTGGTGCGCAACCTGGTGGACAACGCACTGCAGTACACGCCGGCTGGCGGCACGGTGACGGCGCGTGTCGTGCCCGACCCCTTCGGGCAAGTGTTGGTGCTGCAGGTCGAAGACACCGGCCCCGGCGTAGCGCCAGCCGAGCGCGATGCGGTCTTCAGGCCCTTTTACAGGTCGCTGGAGACCCTGGTTGACGGCAGTGGCCTCGGCTTGGCCATCGTGCAAGAAATTGCGCACCGGCATGATGCGGAAGTGACGGTGGACGACGGGCGTTCACGCACGCTGGCGCCGCTGACGCCGGGTGCTTTGTTCACCGTGCGCTTCAGGTTGACCGAGCCTGCGCAAGCCGCGTTGCCTGCCACTGCTGCCTGACTTTGCATCAGCCTACGGCCTAACTCTGCATCAACCTTCTGCTTCGGGCCACCGACATCAGGATGCCCAGCCCCAGCCCCAGCGTCACCATCGCTGTGCCGCCATAGCTGACAAAGGGCAGCGGCACGCCCACCACCGGCAGGATGCCGCTGACCATGCCCATGTTGACGAAGGCGTAGGTGAAGAAGCTCATCGTCACTGCGCCGGCAAGCAGGCGCGTGAAGACGGTCGGTGCGTCGGCCGCGATCATCAGACCGCGGAAGATCAGGAAGGTGAAGCTGCCCAGCAGGGCCAGCACGCCCGTCAGGCCGAACTCTTCCGAGAAGGCGGCGAAGATGAAGTCGGTGGTGCGCTCGGGGATGAATTCCAGGTGCGTCTGCGTGCCCTGCATGAAGCCTTTGCCACCCAGCCCGCCGGAGCCAATGGCGATCATCCCTTGAATGATGTGGAAGCCCTTGCCCAGCGGGTCCTTGGTCGGGTCGAGCAGCGTGCAGACGCGGTTCTGCTGGTAGTCGCGCAGGAAGGGCCAGCGCACGCCCGCAGCGCAGATGTCGTCGGCGGTGATGACGATGGCGCCGATGGCCACAGCGCCCAGCGCCAGCACCGGCAGCACCAGCTTCCAGGACAGCCCGGCGAAGAACATGACGTACACGCCGCTGGCCAGGATCAAGAGTGCCGTGCCCAGATCAGGCTGTTTGATCACCAGCACCACCGGCACCAGCAGCAGGCCCGCGGCCACCACAAAGTCGGACACGCGCAACTGGCCTTCGCGCTTCTGGAACCACCAGGCCAGCATCAGCGGCATGGCGATCTTCAGGATTTCGCTGGGCTGGATGACCAGCGGCCCCAGCGCCAGCCAACGCGTGGCGCCCTTGCGCGTGAGGCCAAAAATGGCGGTGGCCACCAGCAGCGCCACGCCCGCCAGGTAGAGCGGCACGGCCAGCCGCTCCAGCTTTTGCGGTGGCACCTGCGCCACCACAAACAGCACCGCCAGGGCGATCAGCATGTTGCGGCCGTGGTCGATGAAGCGCGTGCCGTGGTCGAAGCCGGCCGAGTACATGGTCAAGAGGCCGATGGTTGCCAGCAGCGTGATGGCCAGCAGCAGCGGGCCGTCGAAACCCGCGAAGACGCGCTGCACGCGCAGCCAGGGGGAGGGGCGCTCGAAGACGGCGTTCATCGGGCGGGTTTTGCGGAGGGCCTGGCGAATGGCGTGGCGGGCGGCGCGGCGGGTGTGTCCGCTGCTGCGGCGACCCGTTCGGTGGGCGCTGCTGCAGCGGCTGTGCTGGCCGCATGGGCTGCGGCAGCAGCTGCCGCAGCTTGCCCTGGCAGTGGCACGTCGGCGGCGCGCCGTGGCGTGCCGATCGGCGCTTTGGCCTTGCCTTCCCGCATCGCGGCCATGTCGGCAACGCTGGGGTACTGGCCCAGCAGCAGGTAGTCGAAGACGCGGCGTGCGATGGGCGCTGCCGAGTCCCCGCCCCACCCTGCGTTTTCAACGATCACCGCCAGAGCCACGGTCGGCGCGTCGATGGGTGCAGCGGCCACGTACAGTGCATGGTCGCGTTTGTACTCGTCGATCTTGGCGGCGTTGTACTTTTCATTGGCGCGCGCGCCCACGGCCTGCGCCGTGCCGGTCTTGCCACCGCTGCTGTAGCCAGCACCGGCAAAGGCCACGCGCGATGTGCCTTCCGCCGCCACGCCTTGCAGCGCGCGGCGGATCACTTCCACGTCCTGCGGTTTGTAGGGCAGCGGATCCAGCGCCTCATTGGCGATGCGTTTGCGTTGACCGCTGATGACGTCTTCAATCTCGCGCACCAGCCGCGGTTTGAAGCGCAGGCCGCCTGACACCAGCGTCGAAGTCGCTGTGGCCAGCTGCAGCATCGTGAAGTTGTTGTAGCCCTGGCCGATGCCCAAGGAGATGGTTTCTCCCGCGTACCACTTCTGCTGCTCGGGTTTCTTGAAGCGTTTCTTTTTCCAGTCGGTGGATGGCAGGTCACCGGTGACTTCGCCTTCGACGTCGATGCCGGTCTTGCGGCCGAAGCCCATTGGAAATAGCTGCGCGTGGATCAAGTCCACGCCCATTTCGTTGGCCAGCGAATAGAAATAGACGTTGCTGGACTGCACGATGGCGCGATTCATGTCCATCAGGCCGCCGCGCTCGGATTCGGGGCTGCCGAAGCGGTGACCGCCAAAGGTGAAGACCAGCGTGTCGTTGATCAATGTTGATGGCGACCGCTTGCCGGTGTTGAGTGCCGCCATCGCCATGAACGGCTTGTAGGCCGAGCCCGGCGGGTAGGTGCCGCGCAGGGCCCGGTTCAAGAGCGGCTTGTCGATGCTTTCATTCAGGTCGCGCCAGCTTTCCACGTCGATGCCATCAACGAACAGGTTGGGGTCGAAGGTGGGTTTGCTGACGAAAGCCAGCACTTCGCCGTTGCGCGGATCGATGGCCACCAGCGCGCCGCGGCGGTCTCCGAAGAGTTCTTCCACCAGCGCCTGCAACTTGATGTCGACGGACAGCACCAGCTTGTCACCGGGTGTCGGCGGGTGGCTCTTCAGCCGCCGCACGGCGCGTCCACCCGCGCTGGTCTCCACCTCTTCAAAGCCTGCGCTGCCGTGCAGCTGGCGTTCATAGCTTTGTTCAAGGCCGAGCTTGCCGATGTATTCAGTGCCCTTGTAGTTGCCCTGATCCTCGTCTTCCCACTCTTCCATGGCCTGCTTTTCGGCTGGGTTGATGCGGCCGATGTAGCCCAGCAGGTGGGCGCCCGTCTCGCCCAGCGGGTAGCTGCGGAAGAGCCGCGCCTTGACCTCCGCGCCAGGGAAGCGATAGCGCTGCGCGGTGAACCGCGCCACCTCTTCGTCGCTGAGCTTGGTGCGGATGGGCAGCGACTCGGCGCCTTTCATCTCTTCCTGCAGGCGCTTGAAGCGCTTGCGGTCGCGCGGGGCGATATCGACGACCGTGGCCAAGGCGTCGATCAGCGCGTCCTGCACGGCGGCGGCCGCAGCGCCCTTGCGAGGCGAGATTTCCAGTGTGTAGGCCGAGTAATTGGTGGCCAACACAACCCCGTTGCGATCGACGATGAGCCCGCGGTTGGGCACGATCGGCACCACGGCAATGCGGTTGGCTTCGGCCTGTGTGGCCAGCTCTTCGTGGCGAAAGACCTGCAGATACACGAGCCTTGTCGCCAGCAGCAGAAAGGCCAGCAGCACCAAGCCGGCAGCAGCCAGCACCCGGCCACGGAAGCGGTCGATTTCCTGTTCGACGTCGCGCAGGACGTTCATGGGGCTGGGCAATTCACAAAGGCCGATTTTGATCGGGGTCAGGGGCCCGGCGCTGAGGCGCCAGCAAAAGCACGCTGACCAGCGGCCAGATCAACGCTTCCAGTGCGGGTGCCGCAAAAGTCCACCAGCCCGGGAACATGTCGCCGGCCAGCAGCCTCACCGCCAACGTCATGCCAAAGGCGGCATAGAACACCGGCACGATCTGCACCGCCTGCTGCACCACGCCAAACCACAGCATGCGGCGCTGGATGCTGATGGCCACAAAGCTCAAGAGCGTGTACGCCAGTGCGTGTTGGCCAAAGAGCGCCCCTTGGTGCACGTCCATCATCAGACCGAAGAGGAAGGCCACGCCCACGCCCACGCGGCGCGGCTGGTGCACGTTCCAGAACACCAGGGCCACCGCCAGCAAATCGGGCATGGCGGGCTGGCGGCCCAGCGGCAGCAGGTTGAAGCCCAGCGCCAGCAAGAGCGTGAAGCCGATGAAGAGTGGGTTGACCGGCAGCAACAGCTGGTTGGAGCCCCGCGGCATGATCATGCGCGGGCTCCTTGGGTCAGCGTCATCATGGCGCTGGCCCTGCTGACGCTGAAGCCGGCGCCAAAGCCCCGCGCCGCAGCGTCTTCAGCTGGCGGTCGGTCTTGGCCGGTTCCACCACCACAGGCGCTGGCCGCGGCGGCAGTTGCGCGGCCAGAGGTTCCAGCACCAGCACATGGCGCACGCCGTCGGCGTTGGCAGTGGGGTTAAGCGTGATGCGCGCAAAGCCGGACTCGACACGCCGTTCCACCGCCACCACCCGCGCCACCGGAAGCCCCGGCGGGTAGATGCCGTCCAGGCCGCTGGTCTGCAGCATGTCGCCCACCTGCACGTCGGCATTGCCCGACATGAAGCGCAACTCCATGCCGCCCCCGGGCGCGCCGCTGACCGCCCCACCGAAAGCCGCGCTGCGCTGCTGGGTGCGGGTGTTGAGCACGGGAATCGCGGCGTCTTTGTCGGCCAGCAAGGTGACCTCGGCCGTCAGTGGAAAGACGTGCGTGACCTGGCCCAGCACACCGGCGTCGTTGATGACCGGTGCACCCGCCACCACCCCGTCCTGCGTGCCACGGTCGATGAAGACCTTGCGCGAATACGGATCGGCGGCCTCGTACAACACCTCGGCCGGCAGCGACCGCACGGCCAGCGTGGGCTTCAAGCCCAGCAAGGCGCGCAGGCGCTTGTTTTCCTCGGTCAGCTGCTGGGTGCGAGCGGCGCGCTCGGCCACGGCTGCGGCCTGCACACGCGCGGCGCGTTCCCCGGCCCGGGCCTGGCTCAGGCCGCGCAGGTAGTCACCCCCGCCGTCCCAGAGGTCCACCGGCACGGCCAGCGCGCGCTGCAGCGGAAGCAGCGTGATCGCCAAGCCTTGGCGCATGGGCTGCACGAAGCTGAAGCGCGAATCGGCCACCATCAGGAAGAGCGCCAGCGCTGAAAAGAAAATCAGCTTGCTCAAGGACGAGGGCCCCTGGCGGAAGAACGGCGGTGGCGTGCGGTCTAGCGTCCCCAGCTGCATGGTGCGGCCCGGGCGGTGGTCATTCGGAGGTGAAGATCGACCCCAGCCGTTCCATGCGCTCCAGCGCCATGCCGCAGCCGCGCACCACGCAGGTCAGCGGGTCTTCGGCCACCAGCACCGGCAACCCGGTCTCTTCGGCCAGCAGGCGGTCCAGGTCGCGCAGCAACGCGCCGCCACCGGTAAGCATCATGCCGCGCTCGGCGATGTCGGCGCCCAATTCGGGTGGTGTCTGCTCGAGCGCATTCTTGACCGCACTCACCATCTGATTGAGCGGGTCGGTCAGGGCTTCAAGAATTTCATTGCTGCTGATGGTGAAGCTGCGCGGCACGCCTTCGCTCAGGTTGCGGCCCTTCACTTCCATTTCCTTGACCTCGCTGCCGGGGAAGGCGCTGCCGATGGTCTTCTTGATGGATTCAGCTGTGGGCTCGCCGATCAGCATGCCGTAGTTGCGACGGATGTAGTTGATGATGGCTTCGTCGAACTTGTCGCCGCCGACGCGGATGCTGCCCTTGTAGACCATGCCGCCGAGGCTGATGACGCCGACTTCGGTGGTGCCGCCGCCGATGTCCACCACCATCGAACCGCTGGCTTCGCTGACGGGCAGGCCGGCGCCGATGGCTGCGGCCATGGGTTCTTCGATCAAGAACACGTCCGAGGCGCCGGCACCCAAGGCCGATTCGCGGATGGCGCGCCGTTCCACCTGGGTCGAGCCGCAGGGCACGCAGATGATGATGCGCGGGCTGGGCCGCAGGATGCCCCGTGGGTGGACCATCTTGATGAACTGCTTGAGCATCTGTTCGGTCACCGTGAAGTCGGCAATGACACCGTCTTTCATGGGCCGGATGGCTTCAATGTTCCCGGGCACCTTGCCCAGCATGGCCTTGGCTTCCTTGCCAACGGCCTGGATAGTCTTCTTGCCTTGCGGCCCGCCTTCGTGGCGGATGGCAACGACCGACGGTTCGTCGAGCACGATGCCTTTGCCGCGCACGTAGATCAGCGTGTTGGCGGTGCCAAGGTCGATGGCAAGGTCGGTGGAAAAATAGCGGCGCAGGGATGCAGCAAACATGGGCAGGGGATGGTCGGCGTGGCGCGGGTTGCGCTGGTTGCGCGGAGGATGGCGCGGTGTATGGGGTGCTGTGGCACTTGTCTTGAAGCGCTCTTTTGCGGCATTGACCAGTTTGCGGCATTGACCGCTTTACGGCATTGGCTACTTAAGGCATTGGCTACTTAATAAGGCATTGGCCATTCACCACTGGTCATGCCGGGGGGCTGAGCATAGCCCTCGATCACGCAGCCGTTAAGGGCCTTACAGGTAACCGGAGATAATAACGTATCAGACCTATTTCCCCGAGGTAGGGCGCTGCTTTTCAGCAGCGCGCCTTGCGGACAGCGCCACTTTCAGACCCTGTTTTTTGCGACCCACCCCATGGCACTGACTCAAGACGACGTGAGCCGCATTGCGCACCTTGCGCGGCTGGCGCTTTCCAGCACTGAACAAGCGCAGATGCTGGCCCAACTGAACGGTTTTTTCAGCATCGTCGACCAGATGAGCGCTGTGGACACCCGCGGTGTTGAGCCGCTGTACACACCCTTGTCGGCGGTGCAGGAAGTCACCTTGCGCTTGCGGGACGACGTGGTGACGGAAGCCGACCAGCGCGCTGCCAACCAACGCAGCGCGCCGCTGGTGGAAGAAGGCCTCTTTCTGGTTCCGCAGGTGATTGAATGACGCTCGACTTTCAGACGGGCGGGGTCGCCGAACTGTCGCGCGCCTTGGCGGCGGGGCAGATCAGCAGTGTTGAACTGACGACCTCTTTGCTTGCCGGCATGTGTGCCCACGGTGAACTGGGTGCCTTCCTGGCCACCGACACAGCCGCGTCGATGGCGCAGGCGCGTGCGGCTGATGCCCGCCGCGCACGGGGCGAAGCCGGCCCGCTGACGGGCGTGCCCATCGCACACAAGGACATCTTCGTCACCGACTTCGCGGCTTCGGGCTTGGTGACTACGGCGGGCTCGAAGATGCTGGCCGGTTATGCCAGCCCCTTCGACGCCACGGTGGTTGCGCGACTGGGCAGTGGAGAACCAGGCCGCGGCCCTGGCGCGGGCATGGTGACGCTGGGCAAGCTGAACTGCGACGAATTCGCCATGGGTTCGGCCAATGAGAACTCGGCCTTTGGCGCGGTGAAGAACCCCTGGGACCTGTCGCGCGTGCCGGGTGGTTCATCCGGCGGCAGCGCGGCGGCTGTGGCCGCACGCCTGGTGCCGGCAGCCACTGGCACCGACACCGGCGGCTCCATCCGCCAGCCGGCCAGCTTCACCGGCATCACCGGCATCAAGCCCACCTATGGCGTGTGCAGCCGTTACGGCATGGTCGCTTTTGCGTCCAGCCTGGACCAGGCGGGCCCGTTGGCGCGGTCGGCCGAAGACTGCGCGCTCTTGCTGTCGGCCATGAGCGGCTTCGACAAGCGCGACGCCACCAGCGCCCAGCGCCCGCCGCAGGACTACCACGCGGCGATGCACATCCCGCGCACCGGCGCCAGCGCCGCGCGGCCGCTGCAGGGCCTGCGCATCGGCCTGCCACGCGAATTTTTCCCGGCGGCGTTGTCTGCCGACGTCGAAGGCGCTGTGCGCGACGCGCTGGCGGCGCTTGAAAAGCTCGGCGCCACGCTGGTCGATGTAAGCCTGCCGCGCACCGAACTGTCGATTCCGGTGTACTACATCATCGCGCCGGCCGAGGCCAGTTCCAACCTGGGCCGCTTCGACGGCGTCAAGTTCGGCCACCGCGCGGCGCAGCATGGCGACTTGCTGGACATGTACAAGCGGTCGCGCGCCGAAGGATTTGGCGCCGAGGTGAAGCGCCGCATCATGATCGGCACCTACGTGCTGTCACACGGCTACTACGACGCCTTTTACGTGCAGGCGCAGAAGCTGCGACGCATGATCGCCGACGACTTCCAGGCCTGTTTCCAGCACTGCGACGTGATCGCAGGCCCGGTGGCGCCCACGGTGGCCTGGAAGCTGGGCGCACAGGCCGATGACCCGGTGAAGGCTTACCTCGCCGACATCTTCACGCTGCCGGCCAGCCTGGCCGGCTTGCCAGGCATGAGCGTGCCGGCGGGTTCCGGTGAAGGCGGTTTGCCGGTAGGCCTGCAGCTCATCGGCAACTATTTCGAGGAAGCCCTGTTGTTGCAGACGGCACATGCCCTGCAGCAGGCCACCGACTTCCACCGCCGCGCACCGAAGGGGTATTGAAATGAAGCCGCCACGCTCACTGCGTCCACTGCCGCCCGAGGGAGCGCGCCGCTCCTTCGGAACGGCCGGGCGGTACTGACATGCCACAGCGCGCAGCACTCATCCGCGGTTACGAAGTCGTCATCGGCCTCGAAACCCACGCCCAACTCTCCACCGTCAGCAAGATCTTCAGCGGCGCCAGCACGCATTTCGGCGCCGCGCCCAACACCCAGGCATGCGCCGTGGACCTGGCGCTGCCGGGCACCCTGCCGGTCATGAACCGCGGTGCCGTCGAGCGTGCCATCCGCTTCGGTCTGGCGGTGGACGCGAAGGTCGCTCCACTGTCGATCTTTGCGCGCAAGAACTACTTCTACCCGGACCTGCCCAAGGGCTACCAGATCAGCCAGTACGAAACGCCGGTGGTGCAGGGCGGGCGCGTCGATTTCGTACTGGACGGTGAGGCGCGCTCCGTGCGGCTGACCCGCGCGCACCTGGAGGAAGACGCGGGAAAAAGCCTTCACGAGGCATTCGCTGGCCAGACCGGCATTGATTTGAACCGCGCCGGCACGCCACTGCTGGAAATCGTCACCGAACCCGACATGCGCAGCAGCGCCGAAGCCGTGGAATACGCCAAGGCGCTGCACGCGCTGGTGATGTGGCTTGGCATCTGCGACGGCAACATGCAGGAAGGCAGCTTCCGCTGCGACGCCAACGTTTCGGTGCGCAAACCCGGCGCGGCGCTGGGGACGCGGCGCGAGATCAAGAACCTCAACAGCTTCCGCTTTCTGCAGCAGGCGGTGGACTTTGAAGTGCAGTGGCAGATCGACCGTGTCGAAGACGGCCTGGCCATCGAACAAGCCACCGTGCTCTTCAACCCCGACACCGGTGAGACGCGCGCCATGCGCAGCAAGGAAGACGCGCACGACTACCGCTACTTTCCCGACCCTGACCTGCCGCCGCTGGTGATTGCGCCGGCGTGGATCGACAGCGTCAAGGCTTCGATGCCCGAACTGCCGGCAGCGATGGCGCGGCGTTTTGAGCAAGCCGATGGCCTTCCCGCCTACGACGCGGCCATGATGACGCAGAGCCTGCCGCTGGCGCGTTACTACGAAGCCGTGCGCAACGCCAGCGGCGCGCCGAAGCTGGCCGCCAACTGGCTGCAGGGTGAAGTGTCCAAACGGCTCAATGCAGAAGGGCGCGACATCACGGCGGTCGCGCTGGCGCCGGCCACCTTGGCCGCGCTGATTCAGCGTGTGGCCGACGGCACGCTGTCGCACAACGGCGCGCGCCAGGTCTTCGACCTGCTGTGGCCCGGTGCCACGGCCGACGTTGACGCAGTCATCGAAGCCCATGGCCTGAAGCTGATGAACGACAGCAGCGCGCTGCTGGTCATCGTCGATGAAGTCATTGCCGCCAATGAGAAGTCGGTGGCCGAATTCCGCGCCGGCAAGGACAAGGCCTTCAACGCGCTGGTGGGCCAGGTCATGAAGGCCAGCAAGGGCAAAGCCAATCCGGCGCAGGCCGGTGAACTGTTGCGGCAGCGCCTGGGCGACGGCTGAGATGCCGCCGCGAAGTCAACGCAGCCTGCGCCGACTTTCAACGCGCTGAAGCCACCCCTGATTTGGCCGGCACAGACTGCGAAGCCGCCGGTTTGGACGCGGCCTTGATGGGCGGCGGTGCCGCCATCGGCCCCAGAGACCCCGGTTGCGCGCCAGCCCACAAGCGGCGCAGGCGGTCGAGTTCCGTGTCGTAGATCTTGTTGATGCGCACCAGCTCGGCCTCTTGGTTGGCGTTGGAAGAACGCTGCGCATCCATTGACGCGTCGTTGGCGTCTATCGCGGTCTTCAGCTTGGCCGGCAGTGGCTTGCCCTTGTAGAACTCGGCCTCTTCGCGCAGCGGCTTGCGGTCGGCTTCCAGTTCACGCAGGCGGATTTCGCTGGACTTCATCGCCAGCCGCACGGTGTCCACCGCAGCTTCGCGGGCGCGTTTGTGGGCGGTTTCGTCGGGGAAACGCGTGGTCAGGTTGCGGTCGCGGCGGGCGGCGTCGGCCTGCGCGGCGCGGGCCTCTGCCGCCGCGCGTTCGCGCGCGTCCTTCGCGGCGCGCTCTTCGGCGGTCAGCGTCGGGGGCAGCACCGTGCGCACCGAGCCGTCGCCGTTGAGCACTTGCTGCTCTTTGTTCGCGCACTCGGGGATGGGCCGGTCGGCCGTCAGGCGCCGGCCCTGGCCGTCGGTGCAGGTGTAGATGCCCACCAGGGCCTTGGCCGGCTGCGCAGCAGCGCCTGGAGCAGCCAGCATCAGAGCCAGCACCAGAGCCAGCACCAACGCCAGCACCATAGCCACCCCGAACCCCAAGGCTGCAAGCCAGCGCGGCAAGAGCACAGCGGCGCCGCCCATCTCAGGCGCCGTAACGTTCACGGTAAGCCGCCACCGGCGCCGCATGGGCCGACAGCGCGTCGCCGGCCTGGCCACGCAGGAAGGTGAGCAGGTCTTGCAGCGTGGCTACGGCCACCACGGGCAGGCCGAGTTGCTGCGTCACGAACTGCACCGCGCTCACTCGGGTTGGGCAGCTTGCTTCGGGGCCGTCTTCAGCGACGCTTTCCTGGCGGTCGAGTGCAATCGCCACGCCGCAGGCCTGCGCGCCAGCCGCCTGGATCATGGTGATGGATTCGCGCACCGAGGTACCTGCAGAAATGACGTCATCAATGATCAGAACGCGCCCGCGCACAGGCGCGCCGACAAGGGTGCCGCCTTCGCCGTGGTCCTTGGCTTCCTTGCGGTTGTAGGCAAAGGGCACGTTGCGGCCCTGGCGCGCCAGTTCCACTGCCACCGCCGACGCCAACGTGATGCCCTTGTAGGCGGGGCCGAACAGCATGTCGAAAGCCAGCTCGCCCTGCGCCTCTGCCTGCAGCAGGCGCCGTGCATAGAATTCCGCCAGCCGGCCGAGCTTGGCACCGTCGTCAAAAAGCCCGGCATTGAAGAAATACGGCGACAGGCGCCCGGCCTTGGTCTTGAACTCACCAAAGCGCAACACGCCAGCGGCCAATGCAAACTGGACGAAGGCCTGCGCCACGGGCGTGTCGTCGATGGTGCTCAGCGGCTGCAAGGGGATCTCTTGGCTTTCAAACTCGTCACGCTCAACCTCAACGGCATTCGGGCGGCCGTCAAAAAAGGCTTCGTCGAATGGGTGCAGAGCACGGATGCAGATTGTATGGGCGTGCAGGAGGTCAGAGCCCAGCCTGAAGACGTGATGGGCAAGCTGGACAAACTGGGTTCGCACCAAGGGCACTTCCACTTTGCGCAGAAGAAGGGGTATGCAGGCGTGGGCGTGTACACGAAGCACGTGCCGAGCGATGTCGTCATGGGCATCGGCAGCCCGGAATTCGATGCCGAAGGCCGTTGGGTCGAAACACGCTTTGACACCGCAAAACGCCGCTTGAGCATCATCAGCTGCTATTTCCCCAGCGGGTCCAGCAGCGAAGAGCGCCAGGCCGCCAAGTTCCGCTTTCTGGGCCATGTCTATCCGCACTTGATGAAGCTGAAGACCGAGCGCGAATTCATCCTGCTGGGCGACGTCAACATCGCTCACCACGAGATCGACCTCAAGAACTGGAAGGGCAACCTGAAGAACAGCGGCTTCACGCCCGAAGAGCGCGCGTGGATGACGAAGCTCCTGACAGACGGCGGCCTGGTGGATGTCTTTCGCACGCTGAACTCGAAACCCCACCAGTACACCTGGTGGAGCAGCCGCGGTCAGGCCTGGGCCAACAACGTGGGTTGGCGCATCGACTACCACCTGGCGACGCCGGGCGTTGCGGCGCTGGCGCGCAAGGAGTCGATCTACCTGGACCAGCGCTTTTCCGACCACGCGCCGCTGACCATCGACTACGACTTCACGCTTTGACTTTGAGCCACCGCCGCCTCCTGGACACACCCGAGACCAGCAACGTCACGGCCACGGACGGCACCAAGCTCTTCCTGCAGCGCTGGCCCGTGCTGCAAAAAGAGCCAGGCCAGGCGCATGGCACGGTGCAGATCGTGCATGGCCTGGGTGAACACATCGGCCGCTATGCCGCTGTCGCGCAGGTGCTGAACGCGGCGGGTTGGCATGTGGTGGGGCACGACCAGCGCGGACATGGCCGCAGTGAAGGGGCGCGCGGCAGCGTGCCGCCTGGGCCGGGCCTGCTGGCCGACCTGGCTGCGGTGATCGACGCCGTGCGCACACCCGCTGCACCCGGCCGCCATGTGCTGCTGGGCCACAGCATGGGCGGCGCGGTGGCGGCGAGGTTTGTGGCCGAGGCGCTGGCGGCCGCGCCGGCCCAGTGGTCGCGGCCTCTGGACGGCCTGGTGCTCAGTTCCCCGGCTCTGGACCTTGGCATGAACGCGCTGCAGCGTGCGCTGCTGGCAGTGCTTTGCCCGCTGGCGCCCGACCTGCGCATCGGCAACGGCCTGCGGCCTGCGGCGATCAGCCGCAACCCGGCGGTAGTGCACGCCTACCGCCACGACCCGCTGGTGCACGACCGCATCACACCGCGCCTGGTGCGCTTCATGCGCGACGCTGGCGCCGCAGCGTTGGCCTGCGCGCCACAGTGGCGCGTGCCGACGCTGCTGTTGTGGGCCGGCGCCGACGGCTGTGTGGCGCCTGCGGGCAGCGCGGCCTTTGCTGCGTCGATGCCCGCTGCGCAGGTCTCGTCGCAAGCGTATCCTGAGCTGTTCCACGAGATCTTCAATGAACCCGAACGGCTGCAGGTGCTGGCCCGCCTGACCCAGTGGCTTGGCTCGCTGCCCACGTCCACCCGATCACCCACCTGCTCACCCACCCGCCCGCCGTCCCGTCCAATTGCCGCATGAGGAACCCGCATGAACGCACCCATCCGCCCGCCTGAAGCCGCCGCGCTCGCCGGCATCAGCGCATACGCCCGCGAAGCCTGGGACCAGCGCATCGTGCCCGCACTCACTGACTACATCGCCGTGCCGGCGAAGAGCCCGATGTTCGACGCTGCGTGGTCGGAGCACGGTCTGATCGACCGCGTGGTGCGCGACGCTGCGGCCTGGGTCGAAAGCCGCAAGGTGGCCGGCCTGACGCTGGAAGTGGTGCGCATCGAAGGCCGCACGCCGGTGATCTTCTTCGACATCCCGGCGACCAAGGCAGAGGCCGGTGACACCGTGCTGCTGTACGGCCACCTCGACAAACAGCCCGAATTCAACGGCTGGCGCAAGGACCTGGGGCCGTGGACGCCGAAGTATGAAAACGGCCTGCTCTACGGCCGTGGTGGCGCTGACGATGGCTATGCCGTCTATGCCGCCATCACCGCCATCGAAGCGCTTGACCGCCAGGGCATCGCGCGCCCGCGCTGTGTGGGCTTGATCGAAAGCTGCGAAGAAAGCGGCAGCCCCGACTTGCCCGCTTACCTGGACGTGCTGAAAACCCGCCTGGGGCAGGTCGGCCTGGTGGTGTGCCTGGACAGCGGTGCCGGCAATTACGAGCAGTTGTGGTTGACCACCAGCCTGCGCGGCATGGTGAGCGGCGTGCTGAAGGTGGAGATCCTCACCGAGGGCGTCCACTCGGGCGACGCCAGCGGCGTGGTGCCTTCGTCCTTTCGCATCTTGCGCCAGGTGCTGGACCGCCTGGAAGACAGCACGACGGGGGAGCTGCTGCCGCAGAGTTTTCATTGCGAGATGCCGGCGTCAAGGCTGGCGCAGGCCCAAGCCACCGCGTCGATTTTGAAGGACGAACTTTGGAAGCGCTTCCCCTGGTCGTGCGGCGCCGACGGGGCCCTGAGCCTGCCCACCACCACCGACCCCGTGCAGGCGCTCATCAACCGCACCTGGCGCCCGACGCTCAGCGTCACGGGCGTCGATGGATTTCCCGACATGGGCAGTGCCGGCAACGTGCTGCGCCCCTACACGGCCTTCAAACTCAGCCTGCGTCTGCCGCCGCTGGTGGACGGCAACGAAGCCAGCCTGAAGCTGAAGGTGCTGCTGGAAGACAACGCGCCTTACAACGCGAAGGTCACCTTCCACGCCGATGGCCGGGCCGGCGCCCTGGGCGCGACGGGCTGGAATGCGCCGGACCTGGCGCCATGGCTGGAAGACTCGCTCAACGCCGCGTCCAAGGCGCATTTCGGCGCGCCGGTGGGCTACATCGGCCAGGGCGGCACCATTCCGTTGATGAGCATGCTGGGCAAGAGCTTCCCGCAAGCGCAGATGATGGTGTGCGGCGTGCTCGGCCCGAAGAGCAACGCCCACGGGCCGAACGAATTCCTGCACGTGCCTTTTGGCAAGAAGCTCACAGCGGCGGTGGCGCAGGTGATTGCTGCTTGTCCTTGAAGGGCTGATTCCGGAGTCCAAGCAATAGCGGGTAAATCCACCCTCCTGAATTGGAGGATGAGTCGCAATTGTGGTTGTCACAAACCGTCTATCCATGGAAATTCAAGGCAACGTGCTCTGCATTTGGGTCGTGCAGGTCGTGACCATCGGGGAAGGTTGCATGTCAGGTTTTTCAATGGCTCTGAAGCGTGTCGCAGCGGCGGCAGCCATGCTGTTCATCAGCCAGGCGCAAGCCGCAAGTGCTTTGGGTTCGGCCACGGTGCTGTCGGGCTTTGGGGGCGGCGCCACGGCCGCCATCGTCGGTCAACAGGTTGATCAGATCATCAACGTGACCGGCATCAACAGCGCGGCGGCGGCGGCCACAACCGGCAACACGGTGCCGAGCCTCAACGTCGGCGCGGGCGCACCGCGAAGTCAACCCGGACGGCATCTGGAATTCCGGCTCGCTGACGCTGCGCGTGGTGCCGGTGCCTGAGCCTGCCACTTACGGCATGATGGCGCTGGGCCTGTTGGCCGTGGGTGGCATGGTGCGGATGCGCAAAGCCTAGTCGGGCGCAAGCCTCGTCCAACTCATGCAGCCCGCTCCGGCGGGCGTTTTCTTGCCCGCATGGCGCCCAACAGTACCAGCACCCCGGGCACGACAATCATGGCCCAAATGATGTTGGACAGGTTTGCCTTCACCCACGGCATGTTGCCGAAGAGGTAGCCGGCCAGTGTCAGGCTGCAGACCCACAGGATGCCACCCGTGACGTCATAGAACGTGAACTTGCTGCGCGTCATCTGTGCCACCCCGGCCACAAAGGGCGCAAAGGTGCGCAGGAACGGCATGAATCGCGCCAGCACGATGGTGATGCCGCCGTACTGCTCATAAAACGCGTGCATGCGGTCGAAGGCGTCGCGGTTGAACCAGCGCGACTTCTGCCAGCCGAACACACGCGGCCCGATATGGCGGCCGATTGCGTAGTTGGTCTGGTTGCCCATGATGGCTGCGGCCGTCAGCAGTGCCATCGACAGCGGCAGGCTCATCAGGCCCACGCCGCACAGCGCACCGACCACGAAAAGAAGCGAATCGCCTGGCAGAAAAGGCATCACGACCACGCCGGTTTCGACGTAGATGATCAGAAACAGCAGCGCATAGACCCAGGCGCCGTAGGCAGTGACGAAGTCCGCCAGGTGGCGGTCGACGTGAAGGATGAAATCAAGGCCGAAGCTGAGCAGTTCCATAGAGCCAAGATTGTGGCGCGGGGCCTCAGTGCATTCAGGCCAGGTCGGGCGTTGCTGCCTCGTCACTTTCCACGCTTTGCACGCTTTCCAGATCCTCGGCCAGGAAGCCGCCACTCTGGTGCGACCACAGCCGGGCGTAGTGGCCCCGCTGGGTGCCCAGCGCCAGCAGTTCGGCGTGTGTGCCCTGCTCGACGATGCGGCCCTGGTCCAGCACGATCAGCCGGTCCATGCGCGCGATGGTCGACAGGCGGTGGGCGATTGCAATCACTGTCTTGCCCTCCATCAGCCCCAGCAGCTGGCTCTGGATGGCAAGCTCGACTTCGCTGTCCAGCGCTGACGTGGCCTCGTCCAGCACAAGGATCGGCGCGTCCTTCAGCACCACGCGAGCAATTGCCACGCGCTGGCGCTGGCCGCCGCTGAGCTTGACGCCGCGTTCGCCGACATGCGCTTCATAGCCAGTGCGGCCTTTCCAGTCCTGCAGGCTCATGATGAATTCATGCGCCTGCGCCTTGCGCGCCGCAGCTTCGATTTCTGCGCGGGTGGCGCCGCTGCGGCCGTAGCCGATGTTGGCGGCGATGGACCGGTGCATCAGCGACGTGTCCTGCGTCACCATGCCGATGGCGCCGCGCAGGCTTTCCTGGCTGACTTCGCGCACGTCGTGGCCGTCGATGCGGATGCTGCCGTGCTCCAGGTCGTGAAAGCGCAGCAGCAGGTTGACCAGCGTGCTCTTGCCCGCGCCGGAGCGGCCGACCACGCCCACCCGTTCACCCGGGCGCACGACAAGCGTCAGGTCGTCAAGCACCTTCTTGCCGTCCTGGCGGCCATACGTGAAGGTGAGGTGCTCGAAGCGGATTTCTCCCTTGGTCACCACCAGGTCGCGCGCGGTCGGCAGGTCGTCCATGGCATGCGGCACGGCGATGGTCTCCATGCCTTCCTGCACCACGCCGATGTTCTCGAAGATGCCCGTCACTTCCCAGCTCACGAAGCCGGCGACATTGGATATTGCCCAGGCCAGCGGCAGCGCCGTGGCCACGGTGCCGGCGTCGATCAGGCCCTGGCCCCACAGGGTGATGCCGATGGCAGCGGTGCCAACCAGCAGCAGCGCGTTCAGTGCCGACAACGTGGTCATGAACTGCGTGATCAGCCGCATGTGCGCGGCTATTGCCGAGCTGTGCTCGTCGATCACTTCCCGCACATAGGCGTCTTCGTCCCGCGCACGGGCAAAGAGCTTGACGGTGAGGATGTTGGTGTAGCTGTCCACCACGCGCCCCATGACCTGGCTGCGCAGTTCTGAGCTGGTCTTGGCCAGGTCGCGCATCTTGGGCACGAAGTGGCGCAGGAAAAAGACGTAGCCGCAAAACCACAGCGCGGTCGGCACAGCCAGCCGCCAGTCGGCCAGGCCCATCAGCACCAGCGCCGACAGGCCGTAGATGACGATGTACCAGACCGCGCGGATGCAGCTGACGACACTTTCGCGCACCGCATTGCTAGTCTGCATGACCCGGTTGGCGATGCGGCCGGCAAAGTCGTTCTGGAAGAAAGGCCAACTCTGGCGCACCACGTGCCAGTGGCTCTGCCAGCGGATCAGGCTGGTCACGCCCGGCACCACGGCGTTGTTGCGCACGAGGCTGTCCATCAGCAATGCCAGTGGGCGCCCGACGATCACCAGCGCTGCCATCGCCAAGAGCGCCGGCAGAGCCTGGGCCAGCGCGCCGGCGCGGTCGGTGGTTTCCATCAGCCGCACAAGCTTGCCGATGAAGACGGGGATCAGCGTGTCGATCAGCGCCACTACCAGGCCGGTGGCGAAGAGCGCGCCAAAGAGGTGTTTGGTCTGGCGCACGTAGTGCCAGTAGAACGCCAGCAGGCCTTGCGGCGGCGCGGTGCCGGGCAGGGCGGTGGGGCGGATGCGTCGTTCGAAGTAGGCGAACATCAAAAAACACGCGCCGCCCGGGGCCCTGTGGGGCACCTGGCGGCGGCCAGAAGAATGCAGTGTTGAATTGTCGCCGCTAGCGCGCTGAATCGCGTGCTGCGGCGTCCACCCGTGGGTCTATGCCATCAGGCGGCGAAGAACAGCTCACCAGCCTGGTGGCGTGGGCTGTGCAGCACTTGCGAGCGCACGTGTTCGCGCGTCACTGCTGTTGCGGTAGCAGGCGTGGACCGCACATCCACTTGCGCTTGCGTCTCGGTAGAGAACTGCAGCACGCCGGCAGCGCGGGCGCGCAGCACTTCGGCCTGCACCTCCGCGCGGGTCTTGGTGCTGACGAACTTGTCGTTGACCATTGTGACGTCGTCGGCCATGGCAGCGGTGCCGGCAAAAGCCAGGGTGGCAAGGACGAAGAGGGACTTGGTGTTCATGAAATGACTCCTAATGGGGTGGGGTTGAGAACAGGCTGCTGAAATTGGCGCCTATGAGGGCTTCTACGGAGAAGCCGCTGGAACGGATGCAGCTTTTGGCAGATGGGTTGCCCAGGAAAATGAGAAGCTCGCGAATGCACTGTTCTTGAACGAGGAAGAAAGATGGATCAATTGCGCGCCATGAAGGTCTACGCCAAGGTCGTGGACGAAGGCGGTTTTGCCAAGGCGGCGCGGGCGCTGGACATGGCGCCACCTGTCGTCACGCGGATGGTGGCTGAGCTGGAAGCACATCTTGGCGCACGCCTGCTCAACCGCACCACGCGCCGAATTGCGCTCACCGAGGTGGGCGACCAGTACCTTGAAAAGGTGCGCCTGATCCTGCTGGGTGTGGAAGAGTCGGACGCGCTGGCTGGCAATTCCACCAAGGTGCCCCGTGGCCACCTGCGGGTGTTGTGCCCGCCGGCCGTGGCCGTGCACCAGCTGGCCAAGCACCTGCCGCGCTTTCAGGCCGATTACCCGCAGATCACGCTGGAGCTGTCCTCACCCGGCCCGGTGGATACGGTGAGCGACGGCTTCGACCTCACCATCTTCACCAGCCGCGAAGCACCCGACGGCGACTTCATCGCTCGGCGACTGGCCCGCACCGAGGTGGTGGTCTGCGCCGCGCCGAGATACCTGGACCGCTGCGGGCGGCCCGAACACCCGCGCGACCTGATGAACCACGAATCCATCGGGCCTCCGTTGTCCATCCTGCAGCGTGGGCTGCAGTTCCACACCGGGCCCTGGGGCGACGATGAACCGGGCGGCGAGAGCTTCACGCTGACCATCTCCCGCCACCCTTCGCTGTCCACCACGCACATCGACACCCTGTACGCCGCCGCATTGGCGGGGCTGGGCATTGCCGAATTGCCGTCCTATGTGATCGAAGACGCGCTGCTG
>JAYSYB010000382.1:0-4753 GCA_043716775.1 Rubrivivax sp. | reverse complement strand
TGGCGAAACTTCCTGCCTTCGCAGACCCAGCTGGGGCCGACCCTGGTGAGCCCCGGCGTGGTCATGGAAGGCGTGTTCAGCGTATTGCCTTGGCATGTGCAGACGCTCGAGTTGCTCTGCCACGAGCAACAGATCTGTCCCGGGCTGCTGCCTGGCGCCAAGCGGCCGCTCCTGATGTTGCAGGCGGTGACGATCGACATCGATATCAACCGACCTTTCGCCGCCTTCTGGCATGAACGCCCCAAGAACTTGCAGAAGAACATCCGCCGCTACCAGAGCCGCGCGCAATCGGTCGGCATTCACCTGGTGCTGAAGGTGCTGGAGGGCGAAGCCGACGTGCTGGCGGGCGTGGCGCGCTATGCCGAACTGGAAGGCAAGGGCTGGAAGGGCAGCGAGGGCACCGCGCTGGCTTTCACACCCGATCAAATACGGTTCTATTCAGAGTTGATGCGCCAGTTCTGCGCCGATGGGCATGCGCAGGTATTCGAGCTTTGGGGCAACGACAGACTGCTGGCCAGCAGTCTGTCCGTGGCCAGCGCCAGCACGCTGGCGATCCTGAAGACCACGTTCGACGAGACCCAGCGCGAACTGGCACCTGGCCGACTGCTGTTGCACCGCACACTGGCACACCTGTTCGCGGCCGGGGCCCATGCCCATGTGGCGTTCTGCACCAACGCATGCCATGACCAACTGGAATGGGCCGACCGCCAGCGCACGGTGCAGCATGTCACCCTGTGCCGGCAAGCGCTGGGCCGCAGGGGGCTGCAGGCCGCCAAGTTCATACGCCAGTGGCTGCGCCGGGGCGCGCAAACCGAGGGCTGCAGCAAGCTGACCACCGAGACGAGCATCGTCAATCGAGTGGACCTCCTTCCTGCCGACGCGCTTGCCCTGCTGACGCGCTGCGAAGCCCGAGACATCAGCCTGGGGCCGCGCTGGCTGCGCAACTTCGAACACACCGTGATGGCCGACATACCGGGCACCCGCCTGCTGTGCCTGCGTCGCGGCGACCAAGTTAGGGCGGTGTTGAGCATGAACGTGAGCCCGGCATTGACCCAGTTCGGCGGCGCGATTGGCGCGCTGACCAACTACTACACCACGCTTTGGGCACCGGCCTTGGCCGACGGTGTGACCGGCATCGACCTGGCACCCCTGTTCACCGCGCTGCGGCGCGCCAGCGGGCGCCTACCCGTGCTGCAGTTCAGCCCCATGGACACCGCCTCAACCGACTTTACGGTGCTGGCCGACGCCCTGCGCGCGGCAGGCTACCGCGTGGAGGACTACGCCGCCCACGGCAACTGGTACCTGCCGGTGCAAGGCGATTGGAATCACTACCTCGCCAGCTTGAGCAGCAAGATGCGCAGCAACATCAAGCGCATGGGCAAGAAGCTGGATGCCTTGGGTGCACGCACCGAGGTTCTCTCGGCTCCCGAGGACGTTGACCGTGCCGTGGACGCCTATGAGGCCGTCTATGCCAAGAGCTGGAAGCCGGCCGAGCCGGTGGCCGGCTTCATCCGCGGCCTGGCCCGCACCTGCGCCGAAGCGGGATGGCTGCGCCTGGGCCTGGTGTGGCTGCACGACGAGCCGGTGGCCGCACAGTTCTGGATCGTCTCTGGCGGACGTGCGGCCATCTACAAGGTGGCCTACGACGAGGATCACAAAGACCTGTCACCGGGCACCGTGCTCACGGCGCACATGATGCGCATGGCCATCGAAACGGAGCAGGTCAACGAGGTCGACTACTTGGTGGGCGACGACGACTACAAGCGCCTGTGGATGACGCACCGGCGCGAACGGCGCGGGCTGGTGGCGTACGATTTGACTACGCCCGCGGGGGCAGCGCGCGCGATGAAGGCCGCCCTTGGGGCCTGGCTGCGCGGACGCCGGGCTAGCAGCCAGCACGCTCCGAGCGCCACCGCTGCAGTGCCCGCCCCGGCCGTGCCAGTTTTGGCCGCGCTGCGGGTGCAAGTGGCATTGACTGTGGCCGAGCTGCCGCCCGCGGCCATCGCGCTGCTGAACCAAGCCGAGGCCGAACACGGCCCCTGCGCCGGGGCCGACTGGTACCGCAACTTGTGCAATCACGTGCCCGACCTCGGCCAGCGTGCGCGCTACGCGGTGTTGCTGCGCGGCGATCATCCCATCGCAGTGCTGCCGCTGCATGTGGAGCGAAGCGGCTGGCCCGCCGCACCGAAGTTCGGCGCCCTGGCGAACTACTACACATCACTGTACACGCCCGCGTTCGACTCTGACCTGACGGCGCACGAACTGGCAGCGCTGCTGCGCGAAGTGCAGGCCCAGCTGGGAAAGGCCGCGGAATTCCGGTTTGACCCGATGGACCCGCAGTCACGCGAATTCAACTTGCTGCATGATGCGCTGCGGTACGCCGGTTGGGTGGCATCGCCGTTCTTCTGCTTTGGCAACTGGTCGCACCGGCCCCCCGGCTCGTTCGATGACTACATGGCAAAGCGGCCGGGCGCCTTGCGCACCAGCCACAAGCGCGTGCCGAAGCGGTTTACCGCCGTCGGCGGCAGGCTGGAGATCGTCAGCGGCGGCGAGCGGATGCCAGCGGCACTGGCGGCCTACCAGCGGGTGTACGCGGCCAGCTGGAAGAAGCCCGAACCCTATCCGGGCTTCATACCTGGCCTGATCCACACCTGTGCGCAACGGGGCTGGCTACGCCTGGGCATCGCGTGGCTAGGCAAGCAGCCGATTGCCGCGCAGCTGTGGATCGTTGCCCACGGCCGCGCCGAGATCTACAAGCTGGCTTACGACGAAGCCTTCAAGAGCCATGCGGCGGGTACCGTACTGACAGCGCACATGATGCAGCGTGCGATCGATGTCGACCGCGTCGGTGAGGTCGACTACCTGATCGGCGATGATGAATACAAGAAATCGTGGATGGACAACCGACGCGAACGTTGGGGGCTGGTTGCCTACAACCCCCGCAGTTTCCAGGGGTGGTGGCGACTTTCGCTGAATGCGGCCGCGGAAGTCGGCCGCGGCTTCAGACGCGCGTCCACCGCGCAACGATGCGACAACGACCCTAGCCCGCAAAATGTACCGGCACAGAATGGAGCCTAAGCCATGACCTCTATGCGCGAAACCGTCAAGCGGGCGGGCGTGTCCGCCACATTGCGCGTCCTCGTTGCCGGCCTCACCCTGCACGGGCTGTCCCAGGCCCAACCTTCGCCCGAGCTCTGCGGGGGCCTGCGCGGCAATATGTATGGGCCCTACGACTATGTGAGGGAAGCCGACAAAGTACCCATCGTCAACCAGGGGCACTTCTCAGACCGCGTTGAGCTGCTGCTTGGTGGCAAGAGCTCAGCGACCGCCGGGGGCGACCTGAACTACACGCTCCGTGCGATTCCCAACCACCACCGGGCGCTGGTCGCAACGGAACGTTTTGCCGAGAAGACCAAACAAGACCCGCCACCGGAAATGCAGTACACGGTGGAGTGCTGGTATGAGCGAGCGCTGAGACTGAGCCCGGACGATCACGTGGCACGCATGCTGTATGCGTCGTACCTGGCTCGAAAGAAACGGGTCAGCGATGCGGATATTCAACTCAAGCGCGTGCTGCTCAAGAGAGCCGACCAGCCCTTCACCGTCAACAACGTAGGGCTGATCTACCTGGACATGGGCCGCCCGGAAGAAGCACTTGCCCAGGCGTACGTGGTGGAAGCCCTGGGCATGACACCTTCACCGTTGCGGCTGCAGCTGGAAAAGCGCGGACTTTGGCGCGATCCTGCTGCAAGCGCTGCAGCGGGAACTGCTGCCAGTGCACCCGCAACGGCGGCATCCGCTGCCCGTTAGCCTGGCCTGCGGCCTTCGGCAGCTGCGGCCAGCAGCTCGCACATCGCGGTTGCCGCTCGCTGCCAAGTGAAGCGTCGCGCTTGCAGGTCGCCGGCCGCCGCCAACCTGGCACGCAACGCAGGCTGTTCCAGCAGGGCCAATACAGCCAGCGCGGCGGCCAATTCGTCCTCCGGGTCGACCAGCAGGCCGGCGTCGCCGACGACCTCTGGCACCGAAGATCGGTTCGACGCCACAACTGGCAGGCCTCGCGCCATGGCCTCCAGGGGCGGCAGGCCAAAGCCTTCGTAGAGCGACAGGTACACCAGGCAGCAGGCACTTTGGTACAACCCTTCCAGTTCGCTTTCGGGCAGGAAGCCGCACAGTTCCACCACGTCCTGCAGCCCCAGGGCCTTCGCCTGTGTCGTCAGTCGGGCGCGTTCCGCAACATCGGTGGCACCTATCACCGTCAGCCGCGCCGAAGGCCGCTGCCGCGCCACGTGCGCGAACATGCGCAGCGTGCCCGCCATGTTCTTGCGTGCCGCGCCACCACCCCCCAGCACCAGCACACGCTCGGGCTGCGGCGGCGCGGGGGCTGCTGCGTCGGCAGGTACTTCGGGCGCGCCCCAGTAGACGACATGGGTGCGGTCGCGACGCGTGCCGGGAAACAATCGCAGCACATCTTGGCGCGTGCTCTCCGATACGGCCACCACGGCACTCGCCTGGCGCAAACCATAAGACAGGTTCTTGCGGAAGCGCAGTACCGTGGCCGAATCGGCACCATCGTCGAACAATAGCGGGATGACATCGTGCACGGTCAACACGAATGGCACTGGGCTCCAGGCCGGCCCGCCACTGCTGAAGCCATGCAACACATCCACACGCTGCCGCAGCGCATAAAATGGGAGTCCGACATGGCTCCAAGTGCCCCAACGAAAGCCTGGCGGGTCGAACAGCACGACCTGGG
>JAYSYB010000381.1:0-4757 GCA_043716775.1 Rubrivivax sp. | reverse complement strand
GCCGACATCCAGGCCTTCCTGCTGTGGCAGACCGGCAAGCTGAAGCTCAAGGACTGATGGATCTGTGAGCGTCGCATGGTCAGACGAGACAAACACGTGAGCGCAACGCCGGCCACGCAACTGTTGCGCAGTGCCGCTGTCGCTTTCACCGAACATCCTTACAACTACGTAGAGCACGGCGGCACCGCCGAATCGGCGCGGCAACTAGGCGTGGCCGAACACGTGATCATCAAGACGCTGGTGATGCAGGACGACAAGGCGCAGCCGCTGATCGTGCTGATGCATGGTGACAAGCAGGTCAGCACCAAGAACCTGGCGCGCGAGATTGGCGTCAAGAGCATCGAGCCCTGCAAACCCGACGTGGCACAACGGCACAGTGGCTACCTGGTCGGCGGCACGTCGCCCTTCGGCCTGCGCAAGTTGATGCCGGTGTACGTGGAAGCCAGCGTGCTGGACTTGCCGCGCATCTGCATCAACGGTGGCCGGCGCGGCTTTCTCGTCGGCATCGACCCTGCGGTGCTGGTGCGGCTCTTGGCGGCGCGCCCGGTGCACTGCGCGCTCGTACTTTGAGGCGTACCTTGATGCCTACCTGGCGGGCTCCATCGATGCGGTTGGCCTGACCTACACTCAGGGCCGCATGAATGCCCTTTCGATTGCCGCTGCGCTGACGGCGGCTTACCTCATCGGATCGTTGTCCTTTGCGGTCATCGTCAGCCGTCTCTTCGGCCTGGCCGACCCGCGCAGTTATGGCAGCGGGAACCCGGGTGCCACCAACGTTCTGCGCTCGGGCAACAGGCCGGCGGCGCTGGTGACGTTGGCCTTTGATGCGCTGAAGGGCTACGTGCCGGTGCTGCTGGTGCTGGTATACGGCCCGCGCTTTGGCCTGGGCGAAAGCGCCGCGGCCTTTGCTGGCTTGGCGGCCTTTGTCGGCCATCTGTGGCCCGTGTTCTTCCGCTTCCGCGGCGGCAAAGGTGTGGCCACTGCGGCCGGCGTGCTGATGGCCATCAACCCGGGGCTCGCGCTGGCGACGCTGCTGAGCTTTGCGGTCATCGTGGTTTTCTCGCGCTACGTGTCGCTGGCCAGCATCGTTGCTGCCGCCTTCGCGCCTTTCTACCAGGCGCTTATCTGGGGTGTTGACCCCGCGCTGCTGGCCATTGCCACCATGAGCCTGCTGCTGATCTGGCGCCACGAAGGCAACATCAAAAAGCTGCTGGCGGGCACCGAGAACAAGCTCGGCCAGAAGGCTGCGCCGCCGGGGGCGCTGCACAGCGCGGACAAGCCTCAGGTGCACCCTGTGGGCAAGCCGCATGCTGGCAAGCGTCATGGTCAACACAAGAAAGGTCAGCACTGACATGAAACCCCCACGCTCACTTCATTCGCTGCCCCCCGAGGGGGCATTCAGTACCTTCAGAACAAGCGGGCACTACTGACATGGTTCAACGATTCGACGTCGGCACCCGCCTGTCCGAAATGGCCGTGCACAACGGCGTCTGCTATCTGGCCGGGCAAGTCGCCGCCGATGGCAACCAGGACATCACCGGCCAGACGAAACAGGTGCTGGGAGCCATCGACGCGCTGCTCGCCCGCGCCGGCACCGACAAAACCAAGCTGCTGATGGTGCAAATTTTCATCAACGACCTTGCTGACTTCCCGGCCATGAACGCCGTTTGGGAAGCTTGGCTGCCCTCCGGCCAAGCCCCGCCGCGTGCCACTGTCAGGGCTGACATGGCCAAGCCGCAATGGCGCGTGGAGATGGTGGTCACCGCCGCGCTCTGAGCCCTTGCCGCGCCTGAAGCGACCGTGCAGCGCCGCCAGTTCCTGGCCGCCAGCGAGGCACCGGCTGCAAGCCATTGACGGCGTCGTCATCGGCGCGGTGGCCTGAAGCGCCATCCCGCCGCTGCCGGGGCAAAGCCTGCCTACAAGCCCAGGCGCGACAGCAACCCGCGGCCCTGGCGCACCAGCACCGGTTCGTCACCGCTGAGGTCGATCACCGTCGTGGGCTCCATCGGGCAGGCGCCGGCGTCCACCACCGCCTGCAGCGTTTTCTGGAAACGCGCGCGGATCTCGCCGGCGTCATTCATCGGTTCGGTCTCGCCCGGTGCGATCAACGTCGTGGCCAGCAGCGGTTCGCCAAACAGCGCCAGAAGTTCCTGCGTGATCGGGTGGTCGGGCACACGCAGGCCGATGGTGCGTCGGCTGGGGTGGCTCAGACGCCGCGGCACCTCTTTGGTTGCTTCGAGAATGAAGGTGTAGGGCCCCGGCGTGCCCAGCTTCAGCAGCCGATATTGCCGGTTGTCCACGCGTGCATAACTGGCCAGTTCACTGAGGTCCTTGCATAGCAGCGTGAGGTGGTGCTTGTCGTCCACCTGGCGCAGGCGGCGCAGGTTTTCTGCCGCCGGCTTGTCATCCAGCCTGCACACCAGTGCGTAGCTGCTGTCGGTGGGAACGGCCGCGATGCCACCCGCATGCAGGATGGCCGCAGCCTGTTTCAGCAAACGTGGCTGCGGGTTTTGCGGGTGGACTTCAAAGAGCTGTGACACGCGCGGCTGTCAGCTGTCTCAGGCAACGGCAATCGGAATCTTGCCGATGCGGGCCTGCCATTCACGCGGACCAGTCTTGTGCACGCTGGTGCCCAGTGAATCCACGGCCACGGTAACGGGCATGTCGACGACGTCGAATTCGTAGATCGCCTCCATGCCCAGGTCGGCAAAACCCAGCACGGTGGCACCCTTGATGGCCTTGGCCACCAGATAGGCGGCGCCGCCCACGGCCATCAGGTAGGCGCTCTTGTGCTTCTTGATGGCGTCGATGCCGGCGGGGCCGCGTTCGGCCTTTCCGATCATGCCGATGAGGCCGGTTTCGCTGAGCATCATCTCGGTAAACTTGTCCATGCGCGTGGCGGTGGTGGGGCCTGCCGGGCCGACGACTTCATCGCGTACGGGGTCCACGGGCCCCACGTAGTAGATGACGCGGTTGGTGAAGTCGACGGGCAGCTTTTCACCCTTGGCCAGCATGTCCTGAATGCGCTTGTGCGCAGCGTCGCGGCCGGTGAGCATCTTCCCGCTCAGCAGCAGCGTGTCGCCGGGTTTCCAGCTTGCGACCTGTTCACGCGTGAGGGTGTTGAGATCAACCTTTTTCGACTTGTTGTAGTCGGGCGCCCACTTCACATCGGGCCACAGGTCCAGGCTGGGCGGTTCCATATAGGCGGAGCCCGAGCCGTCCATCGTGACGTGGGCGTGGCGCGTAGCGGCGCAGTTGGGGATCATCGCCACCGGCTTGCCCGCGGCGTGTGTGGGGTAGGTCGCGATCTTCACGTCCAGCACGGTTGTCAGGCCGCCCAGGCCTTGCGCGCCGATGCCCAGCGCGTTGACTTTCTCGAAGAGTTCGATGCGCAGTTCTTCCAGCTTGCTGGACGGCCCCCGCGCCAGCAGGTCGAACATGTCGATGGGCTCCATCAGCACTTCCTTGGCCAGCAGCATGGCCTTCTCGGCCGTGCCGCCCACGCCAATGCCCAGCATGCCTGGCGGGCACCAGCCGGCGCCCATCGTCGGCACGGTCTTCATGACCCAGTCCACGATGCTGTCGCTGGGGTTCATCATGATGAACTGGCTCTTGTTTTCGCTGCCACCGCCCTTAGCCGCCACCGTGACGTCGAGCTTGTTGCCCGGCACCACGGTCATATGGATGACAGCGGGCGTGTTGTCCTTGGTGTTCTTGCGCTCGAAGATGGGGTCGGCCAGGATCGACCCGCGCAGCGGGTTGTCGCTGTCCAGGTAAGCGCGGCGCACACCTTCGTTGACGGCGTCTTCGACCGAGCCCGTGAAGCCGTCAAAACGAATGTCCATGCCGATCTTCAGAAACACGTTGACGATGCCGGTGTCCTGGCAGATGGGGCGCTTGCCTTCGGCGCACATCCTGCTGTTGGTGAGGATTTGCGCGATGGCGTCCTTGGCTGCAGGCGACTCTTCACGCGCGTAAGCGCGGGCCAGGTGGCTGATGTAGTCGGCCGGGTGGTAGTAGCTGATGTACTGCAGCGCGGCGGCAACGGTCTCGACGAGGTCGGCCTGGCGGATGAGGGTGGGCATGGGCTGCTCCTTGTCAGTGCTGCGGTGGCGTCGGCGTCATCAGGCGGTCGGTGTAGGCAATGGCCAGCGCCGAAAGCAAGAACGCAATGTGGATCAGCGTCTGCCAGAGCAGCACCTTCTCGCTGTAGTTCTCGGCGTTGATGAAGGTCTTGAGCAGATGAATGCTGCTGATGCCGATGATGGCCGTCGCCAGCTTGACCTTGAGGACGCTGGCATTGACATGGCTCAACCATTCCGGCTGGTCGGGGTGGTTTTCAAGGTTCATGCGGGATACAAAGGTTTCATAGCCACCGACGATGACCATGATCAGCAGGTTGCTGATCATCACCACGTCAATCAGGCCCAGCACCACCAGCATGATCACCGTCTCATTGAGCTTGGGCACCCAGTTGGCGTCGGCCTTGTAGCCGATGCTCTTGACCAGCATATCCAGCGCCTGGGCGTCGCCGAAAACGGCTGAAATGAGGTGTGTGAGTTCGACCCAGAAGTGAAAGACATACACACACTGCGCCACGATCAGCCCCAGGTACAGCGGCAGCTGCAACCAGCGGCTGGCGAAGATCAGGTTCGGCAGCGGGGGCAGGCGGCGGCTGGTGGGTGGGGTGGCTGAGGCGGCTTTGGGGGGAATTGACATGGGGGTGGCGCCTTGGCGTCAAATGGGCTTTGCAAGCC
>JAYSYB010000039.1:0-7680 GCA_043716775.1 Rubrivivax sp. | reverse complement strand
AGGTCTGGGTCGGCGACATCACGTACATCGCGACCGATGAAGGTTGGCTGTTTCTGGCCGTGGTCATTGACCTGTTCAGCCGCCAAGTGGTGGGCTGGAGCATGCAACCGCACATGCAGGCCAGCCTGGTGACGGACGCGCTGCGCATGGCGTGGTTCAGGCGTCATCCAGCGCCGGGCTTGATCTTCCACTCGGACCGGGGCAGCCAATACTGCAGCCAGTCGTTCCAGGCGGCGCTGAGCAGCTATGGCATGCACAGCTCGATGAGCCGCAAGGGCAACTGCTGGGACAACGCCCCGACCGAGAGCCTGTGGGGCAGCTTGAAAGTGGGTAGGTTGTACGGTCAGAAGTTCGCCACGCAGCGCCAAGCGATGGACGAGGTGATCAACTGGCTGACGTTCTACAACCATCGCAGACTTCACTCCACCTTGGGCTACGTCAGCCCGATGAGGTTCGAAGCAAACTGGCACGCGGGTCAGTCAAAGAAAGCCGCGTAACCGAGTGGCTATGGACTACGTCGATCGAGGGCAAGCTCACATCTCGAGCTTGAAATCTCGAATGAATTGCTTTCTCAGCTCCATAACGTTGACATCTTTCCAGGGCATCGGCGTCTCCAGCAGTGGAGCCCAATCGTCCTATTGCGTGTCAACCATCAGCCCAGAGAACTTGTCAACCATCCGTCCCGGTCGCACTTGAGCGACGCCAACTTGTTGTTCAAGTGGCGCCGCGATCACCTGCGCTTGAAGCAGCTGAGCAGCGCGGCGTCCAGGACATCATCTGTGCTGGTCCCGGTGCATGTCGCGGCGGGCATGGACCCGGGCGCTGGTAATTCGCAGCCGCCGGCGCTATCGCCGGCATCGACTGCGGCCGCTGCGACCGCACGCTCGGCACGCAGCACCGGCATCATCGAACTCAACATCGCAGGCGCCCTGCTGCGCCTGCGCGGCCCGGTCGACGAGGCCAGCCTGTACAGCGTGTTGCGCGCGCTGCGCCAGAGCACATGATCGGCCCGCGCGCAGGCACCCGGGTGTGGCTGGCCGCCGGCTTCACCGACATGCGCTGCGGGATCGACAGCCTGGCCGTCAAGGTGCAGACCGCAATGGCCGAGGATCCGTATGCCGGCCACGTCTTCGCCTTCCGCGGCCGCCGCGGCGACCTGGTCAAGCTGCTGTGGAGCGATGGCGACGGCATGTGCCTGCTGACCAAGCGGCTGGAGCGCGGTCGCTTCGTCTGGCCGCAGGCCGACACCGGCAGCGTCGCATTGAGCGCCGCGCAGTTGTCGATGCTGCTCGAAGGCATCGACTGGCGACGGCCTGAACGCACCGGGCAGCCACGCGCAGCTGCGTAGTTAGGTTTGGGTGGCCGTCGACGGGACATCGCCCGTTGTGAGTGAGGCTTGGTGCGGCCACAGGTACGGTCATGACGTCCCACGACCTGCGTGCCAGCAACGTCGCCCTCAGCGGCGGGGTTGGTGGTGAACTGCGGCGCACGCAGGAGTCTTTGAAGATCGCGCTGCTGACCATCGACAAGCTCAAGGTCGAACTGGCTTACTTGCGGCGCATGAAGTACGGCCGCTCCAGCGAACAGCTCGAACACGCGCAGCTTGAACTGGTGGGCGGCATGGTGGGCGCGCCTGCCGCCGAGCCGGCACCCAACGTCACTTCGATTGAGGCAGGCCGCAACAAACGCGCGGCCAAGCCACGCCCTGGCCTGCGCGAGATGCCCGAGCACTTGCCGCGCCGCACTGTCTTGCACGCCCGCCATTGGGCAGTGACGGCGGTTGCGACTGTCTGGCCTGCGGACGCGCGCTGCGCGAGATCGGCCAAGATGTCTGTGAGGTCCTGGACTACGAACCCGGCAGCTTCCACGTCGTGCGCCATGTGCGTCCCCGACTGGCCTGCAGCGGCTGCAAGACGATCACGCAGGCTGCGGCGCCGAGCCGCCCGGTGGAGCGCGGCATGGCCGGCCCTGGCTTGCTGGCCCATGTCCTGGTGGGCAAGTGCGCCGACAGCCTGCCGCTGTACCGGCAGTGCCAGATCTACGCCCGCGAAGGCGTGATGCTGGAGCGCTCAACCCTGACCGACTGGGTCGGCCAGGCCACCCGGCTGCTGACACCGCTGGCGCAGGCCATCGGCCGCCATGTGCTGCGCGCCGACAAGATCCATGGCGACGACACGCCGATCCGTGTGCGCGGCGGCAAGGGCGGCAAGGCCAAGACGGGCCGGCTGTGGGTCTATGTGCGCGACGATCGACCGGGCGCGGGGCAGGCACCGCCAGCCGTGTGGTTCCAATACTCGGCCGGCCGCCACGGTGAGCACCCCGCACGCCATCTCAAGGACTGGCGCGGGATCCTGCAGGCCGACGCGTTCGCCGGCTGCGGCCTGCTGGAGCCATGCCAGACGCAAGCTGTGGGACATCCACGAGCGCCAGCACAAATTGCCCGGCACGCTGGCGCATCAAGGCCTGGAGCGCATCGCCAAGATCTTCAAGGTCGAGGCCGAGATGATCCGCGGTAAGTCCGTCTTGCGGCGACGACGGGTGCGGCAGTGCGAACGCGGCCGGTACTTGCGGAGCTGAAGATCTGGATGACCGAGACCTTGCGTCAAGTCTCCGCGAAGTCGCCGATGGCGCAGGCCATCGGCTATGCGGTGAACAACTGGAGCGCCCTGGTGCGCTCCGTCGGTGATGGGCGCATCGAGGCCGAGAACAATGCCGCTGAGCGTGCCCTCAGGGCCGTGGCCATCGGGCGCAAGAACTTCCTGCACCTCGGCTCGGACGCCGGCGGCGACAGCGCCGCCGTGGTCTACACGCTGATCGGCACGGCCAAGCTGAGCGGGATCAACCCGCAGCACGATCTGCGCTACGTGCTGGAGCGCATCGCGGACCATCCCATCACCCGCGTGGACGAGTTGTTGCCGTGGGCGGTGGCAGACCAGATCACTCCCGACACGCGGCAAGAGCAGCGAGCGCAGGAAGTGCCTCTGGCGGCCTGAGCGTCGGGGCCGGCACGGTTGGTCACGGTTGGCAGAATGTGCCCATGCGCATCAAGCTGATCGAAGACCTGCCGATGGCCAGCAGTGCTGAGCTGTACCAGCTCAGCTGGGTGATCGAGCAGCTGCTGGCCGATCCGCGGCGCATCGTCCAGGCGCGAGCGAACTTGCACACCGGACAGCAGGTGCAATACCTCCACTGCGACGACGGCAAGATGAGAGCCGCACGCGTCGTGGCGATGAAGGATCGCCGCGTCACGGTGTTCGACGAGGCCAGTCGCAGCCACTTCACATTGCCCTGCGCGGCCGTCGTGACAACGCAGTCCGGCGGACCAGACAACGGCGCCGATGCATCAGTTCCCGCCAAGCCCACACCACCGCCCGAGATCGCCAGCCGGGCCGACTTCCGCGTCGGCAACCGGGTGAGCTTCACCGACCAGAACCTGCAACACCGCGTCGGGTTGATCGTGCGCATCAACCAGCGCACCGCCACGATGGATTGCGATGGTCATACTTGGCGAGTTGGCTTCGGCTTGCTCAGGCCCCTCGTTGACATCTGAATGGACCCGCCGTCAATGACGGCCTTGGTCGGACGATTACCGATGAGCGGCACTACGGCAGAAACATCGTCGCCTGCTTCCGCTAGGCGTCTGTATAGAGGTCGTGCTGGTGCAGTCATCTACTTGCTAGGTACGAAGTCACTTGCAGCGCGAGCAGAGACATAGCGATGAAGTCCCGGCGCGGATCGGGTGCAGGTTGGTCGCTCCTCAGTTGGACGACTGAGTGACAGGTTGATCGCGCTGCCGCAAAAGGCGATCTGGCCTCAACGCTTCCCGCCGAGTCCCACTTTCGAACGGGGGTCGGCTCGGGGGTCGAACGTAAAAGAGCCACCCTAGGGTGGCTCTTTTTTTTCTAAATCAACGACTTAGACGCGAATTGTTGGCGGAGTGGACGGGACTCGAACCCGCGACCCCCGGCGTGACAGGCCGGTATTCTAACCAACTGAACTACCACTCCATGCGGCTTTGGCGCCGCTTGCGCGCCGCCCAAGTGCCCCAATCGACTTGACAAACTTGTGGCGTCCCCTAGGGGATTCGAACCCCTGTAATCACCGTGAAAGGGTGGTGTCCTAGGCCTCTAGACGAAGGGGACTTTAATCTTGCAAAACACCGCAAACTCTGAAAATCCTTTTTCCCTCTTGAACCGCGCTTGATTGGTGGAGGTAAGCGGGATCGAACCGCTGACCTCTTGCATGCCATGCAAGCGCTCTCCCAGCTGAGCTATACCCCCGTGGTTTGTTGGAAAACCAGCGCTGTTCAAGCGAGCCTATGAGTATAAACGAATCCTCAGATGTACCGCAACCGCGCCAGCACCTCGTCGCGTGCAAACAGCGCCAGCACCGCGTCCAGCGACGGCGTCTGGGAGCGGCCGCAGACCAGCACGCGCACCGCCGGGGCCAGCTGCGCCATCTTGATCTGGTGTGCCGCCAGGGTCTCTTTCAGGACGGCCGCAAGGGTGTCCTTGTCCCAATCCACCACGCCCAGGCGTTCACGCAATGTGCGCAGGGCAGGTTTGACGACCTCGCTAACGTACAGGGCCAGGTCTTCCTCGCTGGGCCGAGCAGGCACAACGAGCATTTGCGTCCAGTCGGCCAGCTCGACCACGGTGCTGCAGCGGTCCTTGAAAAGCGCGCTGGCACGCTGCAGAAGCGACAGATCTGCGCTGACGATGCCGCGCGCAGCCAGTTGCTCATGCAGTAGCAGCGCCAGCCGCTCATCGGTCGCCATCTTCATGTAGTGCGCGTTCACCCAGGCCAGCTTGGCTGGGTCCCATTGCGCGGGGCTCTTGGCGAGGTGGCTGCCGTCAAACCACTGCACCATCTGCGCGGCCGTGAACAGTTCTTCGTCGCCATGGCTCCAGCCCAGGCGCGCCAGGTAGTTGAGCATCGCTTCTGGCAGAAAGCCCGCATCGCGATAGGCCGTGACGCTGACCGCGCCACGGCGCTTGCTGAGTTTGTGGCCGTCGTCACCGAGGATGATCGGGCAGTGGCCATACAGCGGCAACGGCGCATTGTCCTTGCAAGTGATGGCGCGGAAGATGTTGATCTGCCAGGGCGTGTTGTTGATGTGCTCGTCACCGCGGAAGACATGGGTGATGCCCATGTCCCAGTCGTCCACCACGACGGCGAAGTTGTAGGTGGGCACACCGAACGCGTCCGCCCCGGCAGGCGCACCGTCCGGGGGTGGCCGCAGGATGATGAGGTCGTCGATCTCTTCGTTGCGGATGCAGATGGTGCCCTTGACCAGGTCGTCCCATCTCACCACACCATCAGGCGGGTTGGCGAAGCGCACCACGGGCTTCACGTCGGCTGGTGGCGTTGGCAGCACCTTGCCCGGCGCAGGCCGCCAGCGGCCGTCGTAATGCGTCTTTACGCCGCGCGCACGCTGGGCTTCGCGCATGGCCTCCAGCTCATCGGGCGTGCAGTAACAGCGGTAGGCGCTGCCGCCTGCGATCATCTGCTCAGCCACTTCGTGATACCGCGCCAACCGCTGCATCTGGTAGACCGGGCCCTCGTCATGCTGCAGGCCCAACCACTGCATGGACACCAGGATCTGATCGACCGAATCCTGCGTCGAACGCGCCACGTCGGTGTCTTCGATGCGCAGCACGAAGTCGCCGCCGAAGTGGCGTGCGTAGGCCCAGGAATACAGCGCCGTGCGCGCTGTGCCCAGGTGCAGAAAGCCCGTGGGCGATGGGGCGATGCGGGTGCGGACTTTCTGGCTCATGTCAGTGCCGACAAGCCGCGTTGCAAGTCGGCCTTGAGGTCTTCCACATCCTCCAGCCCTACCGACAGGCGCAGCATGCCTTGGGTGATGCCGGCGGCCAAGCGTTGCGCTTCGCTCAGGCGCCCGTGCGATGTGGTGGACGGGTGGGTGATGGTGGTCTTGGTGTCACCCAGGTTGGACGTGACCGAGCAGATCCGCGTCGCGTCCGACACGCCCCAAGCGCCCTCACGGTCGCCCTTGACGATGAAGGACAGCACCGCACCGCCCAGGCCCGACTGCTGGGCCATGGCAAGCCGGTGTTGTGGGTGCGATTCCAGCCCCGGGTAGTACACCCGCTCGACCGCCGGTTGCTGTTCCAGCCAGCGCGCCATTTCCAGCGCGCGCGCACTTTGCGCCTGCATGCGGATTGACAACGTTTCCATGCCCTTGAGCACCACCCAGGCGTTGAAGGGCGACAGGCTCATGCCCGCGCTGCGCATCACCGGCACGAACTTGCTGTTGATGAGTTCTTCGGGGCCGCACAGCGCGCCGGCGATCACGCGGCCCTGCCCGTCCAGGTACTTCGTGCCGCTGTGCATGACGATGTCGGCGCCCAGTTCCACGGGGCGCTGCAAGGCCGGGCTGCAGAAGCAGTTGTCCACCACCAGCAGCGCACCCGCGCCGTGGGCGATGTCGGCCAGCGCTCGGATGTCGCAAACTTCCGTCAGCGGGTTGGTGGGCGATTCTGCAAACAGCAGTTGGGTGCTGGGCTGCAGCGCGGCCTGCCAGGCCGACACATCGGTCTGCGGGACGAAGGTGGTCTGCACGCCGAACTTGGCGAAGTCCTGGAACAGCTTGATGGTGGAGCCGAAGACGCTCTGCGAACACACCACGTGGTCGCCCGCCTTCAGCAAGCCCAGGATGACCAAGGTGATGGCCGCCATGCCGCTGGCGGTGCCGATGCAGCCGCTGGTGCCTTCCAGCGCCGCCAGGCGGCGCTCCATCATCGTCACCGTGGGGTTGCTGAAGCGGCTGTAGACGAAGGCGTCTTCTTCATTCGCAAAGCGCCGCGCGGCAGTGGCCGCGTCGGGGTGCACGAAGCTGCTGGTGATGAAGAGTGCTTCGGAGTTCTCACCCCATGGCGTTGCGGGCAGGCCTTCGCGCACGGCCAGTGTGTCCAGGCGCGTGCCTGCGGGGAAGTTCACTTTTCCAATCACGTACGTTCCTCGTCGCCTTGCAGCGCCAACCGCGACCGGTTGCCGCTTTCTTCGTCTTCAAACTGCAGCCTGCGTTGTGCCTGCATAGCCATGAAGTCCTGCGCGGTGACGTCGCCGGTGACGTAGTGGCCGTCAAAGCAACTGGCCTCGAAGCCACGGATCTTCGGGTTCAGCGCCGACACCACGCGCTTCATCGCGTCCACGTCCTGGTAGATCAGTTGGTCGGCGCCGATGAAGGCGCGGATCTCTTCAATCGTGCGGCCGTGGGCGATCAGTTCTTCCTTGGTCGGCATGTCGATGCCGTAAACGTTGGGGAAGCGCACCGGCGGCGCGGCGCTGGCCATGTAGACCTTGCGGGCGCCGGCTTCGCGCGCCATCTGCACAATCTCTTTGCTGGTGGTGCCGCGCACGATGCTGTCGTCCACCAGCAGCACGTTGCGGCCCTTGAATTCCATGCCGATGGCATTGAGTTTCTGGCGCACGCTCTTCTTGCGCACGCCCTGCCCCGGCATGATGAAGGTGCGACCGACATAACGGTTCTTGACGAACCCTTCCCGGTACGGTTTGCCCAGCCGGTGCGCCAGTTGCATGGCGCTCGGTCGGCTCGATTCCGGAATGGGAATAACGACGTCGATTTCCGACGGTGGCAGTGTCGAGATCACGCGCTGCGCCAGCGTCTCACCCAGGTTCAGCCGCGCGTGATAGACC